>JAHXHU010000199.1 GCA_025656375.1 Candidatus Thiodiazotropha sp. (ex Ustalcina ferruginea)
GCTTCACCATTCCAAGTGAAACGCCCTGTGCGGAGCCGCATGCAGGGTGTTGTGGGGGCTGGGGGTTAGAGACCCCCGGCTACCCGATTTGGTTTTTGAGAGAGTGATAGCTGAATCCATTTGAATGTGCCGTTTGAGCAGAGTAACCGTAGCTGAATAGAGGCACTACTTTTCTCTCTGCTGCGTATTTCATCGAAGGCACTGATACACAAGGGAATGTCATCGCTGAATAACAGATCCTTGAGGTTGATCTCTTTGATTTGTTGTTGAGTTAAGGTTGCAATCTCACACAGTTTATTATTCATTCGTAGGATTGTGCCGGTCAGCGTTATATGGGCGAGTCCAACAGCGGCCTGTTCGAATGTGGAAGCCTGGAGCTGTATACTCTCCTCAAGATTTATTTTGTGCTCTGATAGAGAACGGTTGAGTCGTACCACCCTCAAAATGAGGAAAATGAGGAACAACAGAGTCAGTGAAATGATTAAGTACCAGTGCCAAATATTTGCAACTGAGTCAAGGAATCTGGTATGTAGATTTTTCTCATAGGGTGGTAACTCCAACAGATTTAACAGATCATGAACTGTCTGGTAATTCTCAGGGATTGTCCAGCCATGAATGCGGGCATCTTGAGCAGCTTTATGATCTGCCGGTAACTTGAGTAGTGCAATCGCAACATCCCTTGCAATGGTTGGTGATGTATTTGTCAATTGAGCAAATGGCCACTCCGGATAGAGTGGGGTACTGACTGCATAGGGGAAGTGGTCATAGATCTTGGGTGATATGATGCGAAAGTCATACTGATTCAGTTTGCCTTCCTGGGCCATTCGCTCCAAGGTGTCGGTTCTCACAATGCCGATCTCAGCTTCTCGATTCAACACCGCATTAACAACTGCATCATGGGTGTTCAGAAACAGTAAAGAGGCAAGATTCCATTGATCAATTCCCGATGTTCGCAATTCTCTAAGTGCCATGATCCACCCACCCAGCGATGTTTGGTGGACAGCTGCTAAACGTTGGTTTTTGAGATCTGACAGATGACGAAGGTTATTATGATCCTTTAGGGTGAAAATCACGCTGCCAAATTCAGATACATGGTTATCGATTGATAGTTTATTGACCAAGGTCAGGACACGTCTGATACCGTATTTGACTGAGAGATCGACATAGATTCCAGGATTGACAATCACGAAATCAACCATCTGATTTTTTACGATGACCTGGATGTCATCGAAGGCCATTGGGACAATGCTGAATTGGTATGCGGGTAGGGATTCGTTCAGATACTCTGCAGTAGAGTTCCATCGCTCCATGCTTTTCTCGTAACCCCGCTTCGCCAACACACCGATGCGTACTTCTGTTGAGCTGGCCCATACCCACGAAGTGGTAAGCCACAAGCAAAGCACGGCAAAAAATGACCTGATTGTTACCCGGATTAGATATTTCAATGGACTAAGTACATTGCTGCCTGTGTTTGTATTTTCCATGCTTAGTGCCTTTCCTGGCCTGTCATTGCAGAATTCCTTGCGCAGTCATAACAAATAAATCGGCCAATATTTGCATTGCTTTAACGCTGACTGTTTCTCACTGTAACGATGTAATATTTACTGAACGTCGGCCTCAAGTAGAATCCGGATCAGCCTGCCTGGCTCGTGGCTGATGCTGCCCTTAAGCGTTTCAAGGTCCCGGCTCAGCCGGTTTACCGGGCTACTGAACTGTTGAACTGTGCGTGGGATCTTTAACAACCCGATCAGGGTTTCAGCCTGTTGCTCAGTGACATTGCCAATGGCAACGGCCATACCACCAGGCTCGATCCTGATTGGGGTTGACCAGAGCCTGACTATCAATCGGGACTGCTCCGACAGATATTTAACCATGACCGTTTGCTCATGGCGTGCATCGTGTACCTGGGGTAATACAGGCAGTCCCTGAAGGGGGGGGCTGGGTGATAGCAGACGCAGTAAGTTATCCCATCCAAGCATCTCCGCTTTTTCCCATCCCTGCTGTTCTAGTAGACTGACTAACTGCTGCTGATCACCGGCCAACTGAATATTTATGGGATGATTCTCATCCCCCAGGGTATCGTGGCGGTAGTGTGGGAAATCGATCTGCCTGTCTTGCCAGCTCTGGAAAGAGACAACCTGTCTCTCCTGCATACGCTGAAAGATCGCTGTTCGCTCAATCACATGAATCCAGTTATAACTTACGCATAGCAGCAGCAGGGCGGAGCCTGTCAGGGTGGTTGTGTGCGACTCCGCCTCTACGTGTCGGTAGTAAGCAACACCAAGCAGGGCTATCCAGGCGATACCGAGAGAAACGCTCCCCAGAATGTCGGTTAACCAGTGGACGCCTAAATAGAGACGTGAAAGCGTCACTCCTCCGACTAGCAGGGCCGCAATGCTGTAGGGAAGCCAACGCCATTCTTTGATCAAGGTACGGGCTATCATGATTGATAAGAATCCGTAGAGTGTGATGCTGCGCATGACATGGGCGCTGGGAAAAGACCAGGGCCCCAGAGATTCCGGTGCATTGATAGGTCGTGGAATACGCAGGCTGTATTTAAGCAGCAAAGGTGTAATCAGGCCGAAGGCTACTGCTGCCAGCAGGTAGTAGAGGGCGCGTCTATGTCCCTGCAGAAGCAGTAGTGAGGCTATACCGAATCCAACTACAAATATTGTTGAAAGATCTCCCGGATTGGTGAATATCACCATCAACTGGTCGCCCCAGGGTGTACGTAAACTCTGCAAGGCTTTGTATACAAGCAGATCCATTTCGCCTGTCAGGGAGCCATCCATGACAATGCCGGTCAGCAGGACAAAGAGTGAGGTGGTGATCAGCAGCAGAGTGGCAAGGAAGGCCAGTCCTCGAGCCTCAGGATGGTTTGGATCGGCGAGTGAGCGGGATATCGATCTGAATCCGCGATGCAGTTGACCCCATTCAAAGCCATGTTGAACCAAATTTGTGGCATGGGGTTGTATCAGACGGAACAGACCACGAACCAGAATAAACAATACCCAGGCAAGGAAGAGCAGTAGCAACATTAAAGCAACAAGCCTGAAGGCAACCTCTGATGCCACTTCCAGGGAGGCACCAAACACGATACCGGGCAGCAGATAAGCCGGGGCCCACACCAGCGCAGAAGCGACGTTAGCGATAAGGAATCGCAGTGGCGACATGCCCAACATACCGGCCACCAGGGGGATGACAGCCCGCACCGGCCCGAAAAAGCGGCCAATAGCCACACTTTTACCGCCGTATCGCTCGAAGAAGGCAATACCTCGATGCAGGGTTGCCGGGTAGCGACTGAAGGGCCAAAAGTCTTTTAACTTCTCCTGAAAATGGCGTCCAAGCCAGAAACTTAAACCATCCCCTGCCACAGCCCCTGTAACGGACCACCAAAACACAGGCCAGAAGTTGAGCGTCCCGGTGGCGATCAATGTGCCAAAGCCGAACATCATCACCACGCCAGGTATCAGTAAGCCGAACAAGGCTACCGATTCAGAAAAGGCGACTATAAAAACGGCTATGCCAGCCCAAAAGGGGTTTTCGCCAATCCATGCCAGCAAAGGTGTAAAGAACTCACCCATCAGTAGTGGCTCGGACACGCAATTGATCGGCCATCGTGAGCAGTAGACCGAATCCTTTATGCATACTCAACTCAGAGTTTTGAACGACTCACCAGCTGCTTGGATGGTAGCCTCAATATCCTCTTCACTGTGGGCATCAGATACAAAGCCAGCCTCGAAAGCGGATGGCGCCAGGTAGATACCGCGCTCTAACATAGCATGATAAAAGCGCTTGAAACACACCTGGTCGCATGTAGTAGCCGCTTCATAATCGTTAATTTGCGAGGCATTGCTGAAGAACAGACCAAACATCCCTCCAACATGATTTTCAGCTAATGGAATGCCAGCCGATTTTGCCTCCTGCATGATCCCATCGACAAGTTTTTCGACCTTTTGCGATAATCTTTCGTAGAACCCTGGCTGTGAGATCAATTCAAGGGTCTTCAGCCCGGCAGACATTGCCACAGGGTTGCCTGAGAGGGTTCCTGCCTGATAGACAGGTCCCAGTGGGGCTATCTTTTGCATGATATCAAGCCGACCACCAAAGGCCCCTACAGGCATACCGCCACCGATGACTTTACCCAGGGTAGTCAGATCGGGAGCGATACCGTAGTGAGCCTGGGCCCCTCCCAAGGCGACGCGGAAGCCGGTCATTACCTCATCGAAGATCAATATCGCTCCCTGCTGATTGCAGACCTCACGCAGGGTCTCTAGAAAACCTGGCCGTGGTGGGATGCAGTTCATATTTCCCGCGACAGGTTCCACAATAATGCAGGCAATCTGGTCACCCATTTGAGTGAATGTGTCCCGTACCTGCTGACTGTCGTTATAACTCAAGGTGATTGTGTGCTCAGCCAGACTGGCAGGGACACCAGGGGAGGAGGGTTCGCCCAGGGTCAGCATGCCGGAGCCGGCCTTGACCAGCAAGGAGTCGGAGTGGCCGTGATAGCAGCCTTCAAATTTGACGATCTTATCTCGTCCGGTAAAGCCACGCGCCAGGCGGATGGCAGACATGGTGGCCTCAGTACCGGAGCTGACCATGCGCACCATTTCTATACTGGGAACCAATTCGCACACCTTGTCTGCCATCTGTGTTTCCAGCTCAGTAGGGGCGCCAAAGCTGAGTCCCTTATTGATGATCGATGCCACTGCATCGATGACTTCATGATGGGCATGACCGAGGATCATGGGTCCCCAGGAGCCCACGTAGTCGATATACCGCTTACCATCCGGATCATAGATATAGGGGCCAGCCGCACAATCGACAAAGACCGGATCGCCCCCTACCCCATGGAAGGCCCTGACAGGTGAGTTCACACCTCCCGGTATGTGTTGCTGCGCATGGGCAAAGCGTGTATGGGAACGGCTCATATTATTTTCTCCTCCGGCTCGAAAAGTCTACATAGTCTACGGCTGGCAGATTGGATGTCCGGTTGTCCGAAAATCCCGTGGACGACAGCCAGCATGTCGGCACCTGCAGCAATTAATGGGGCGCTATTCTCCGGCGTTATTCCACCGATGGCAACCAGTGGCAGTTCAAGTTCTTTATTGGCATCCGTTAACAGTTCGAGGTCTGCCTGTACGGCCTCAGGCTTTATGGTCGATGCAAAAAAGCGACCAAAGGCGATGTAGTCGGCACCTGCTGCAGCGGCCTGGCGAGCCAGTTCAAGTCGGTTGTAGCAGGAGATACCGATGATTGCCTTCTCTCCTAGCTCATGTCTTGCAATGGCCATACTGGGGTCATCTTTTCCCAGGTGGACACCATCGGCCCCTGACTGTTTTGCCAAATTGACATCGTCATTGATGATCAATAGGGCGTTGTACTCTCTACAGAGTCGCTGTAAGGCAGTAGCAGCAGACAGACGTTTTTGATGGTCTCCCTTTTTGTTACGATATTGGATGATCCGGGCTCCGCCAAGCAGTGCTTCCCTCACCTGATTTTGCAGGCTTTCTGAAGGGCAGAGCAGACTGTCGGTAATAGCGTACAGGCCACACAGGCTCGATTTGTCATGAGTGGTCATGATGGTGTTGACGCGGATTTTTGAAAAGACGGTCTGGAATGGATTGGCATTTACCCGTTCTAAAGCTTTGTTGTAAGGATAACCAGCTGTACTCAAGACCATGGCGTACTGCCTTTTCCAGCTTCTCTCCGGCGGCCATTCTGGCAGCAATGGCCGCCGTCAGGGTACAGCCGGAACCGTGGAATTCGCCGCTGAGCCGTTGCCAGGTCGAGCTGATCGGTGCTGTGTCAGGTTGGTAGAGTCGGTGGGTAACCTTGTCAGATCGAGCCAGGTCGTGAGTTCCCGTTATCAGAACTGCCTTTGGGCCAAGACCAAGCAGATACTCACCATCCTCATCGATAGTGGTCGACTTATCGGACTCGGTCAGTCTTTTCGCCTCCAATGTATTTGGTGTTATCAGCTGGCATAAGGGGAGCAGTTCTTGGCGGATATAGTTTAATAGCACTTCATCAGCCAGATTACTGCCACCGCCTGCTGCAAGCACCGGATCAAAGATAACCGGGATTTCCGGGTTATCCCTTAGTAACCCTACCACTGCCTCTGTCACGGAAAGACTGCCTAGAAGACCTATCTTGAAGCTTGAGACCTGACAGTCATTGAGTATCGCCGCTGCCTGATCGGTTACGCTGGTTGCGGGTAGCGGAATTAGCTGACTGACATTGCAGCTGTCCTGTACCGTCAAACAGGTGAGGGCACAGGTCGCATGACAACCGTTGGCCCCAATTGACTCGATATCTGCTTGAATGCCGGCTCCACCGCTTGGGTCGTGTCCGCCAATGGCCAGCACCACAGGTAGTCTGGGTGATTTTTTTTGCATCGTGGGATTGTATCCCTCGCTGCCGGCCATGGATAGCGAATGCGCAGGCTGGTAGACCCCGGTAGGCGTAGGGCCCGGGCAGGTATCCGTTGTCGCGTAGCGGCTTAGGAGACCTGCA
>JAHXHU010000316.1 GCA_025656375.1 Candidatus Thiodiazotropha sp. (ex Ustalcina ferruginea)
ACTAAAAGCGTTGATCAGATACTGGAAAAAGTGGGGCGAGCCAAGGTTGTATTGCAAAATGGATAATATGTTTAGGACACTACACTAGTGACCACCACCCTTGAGTGCAGAAACCATACCCTCTATGGTGTCCTTTGCATCACCAAAGATCAGAGAGGTATTATCCTGATAGAAGAGTAGATTATCCACCCCGGAGTAGCCGGGATTCATCGATCGCTTGAGAAAATAGACCTGTCGTGATTTGGCTGCATCCAGAATCGGCATGCCATATATCGGACTGGATGAATCTGACTTAGCCGCCGGGTTGACCACGTCATTAGCGCCGACCACTAGGGTTACATCGGCGGTGGGAAATTCAGAATTGACGTCATCCATCTCCATCACATGGTCATAGGGGATATCCGCCTCAGCAAGCAGAAGATTCATGTGTCCCGGCATGCGCCCCGCCACCGGGTGGATACCAAACATAACCGTTACATCCCTCGCTTCCAGAAGCGCCATCATCTCTTTCAGGGCATGTTGGGCCTGGGCCACTGCCATGCCATAACCCGGAACGATGATCACCTTATTGGCATCCTCCATCCAATAGATGGCATCATCCACTGAGGCCGACTTGACACCCTTCTCAGCAGCCTGACCTACTGCACTTGCCTCTCCACCCGCATCACTGCCAAAGCCACCGAATACGACATTGATAATCGAACGGTTCATGGCCCGACACATGATGAATGATAGGATTGCACCTGAAAAACCGACCAACGCACCCACGATGATCAGCAACAGATTCCCCAGTGTAAAACCTGTAGCTGCCGCTGCCCATCCTGAATAGCTGTTGAGCATCGAGATAATGACCGGCATGTCGGCACCGCCAATCGGAATGATCAGGGTGAAGCCAAGAATAAAGGCCAGTAGCGTCATAAGTATCAGAGAAGTCATGCTCTCTGTCATGCCAAAATGAAAGCCGAATGCAACGGTGGCGACGGCCATTGCAGCATTCAGTGCATGTTGCCCTTTGAACTTAACGGGCGCTCCGCTGACAAGTCCCTGTAGCTTTGCAAAGGCCACCACAGAACCGGAAAAGGTGATAGCACCGATTATAATGCCAGCGGACAACTCACCCATCATGACCGTATTGAGTGTACCTGCAGCATCGTGGTTGAGATAGGTACCTATAGCTACCAACACCGCAGCCATACCCACAAAACTGTGCAGTGCAGCGACCAGTTGAGGCATGGCCGTCATCTGTACACGAGAGGCGAGCACTATGCCTATCAACGCACCAACAATGACGCCAACAACTATTAAGTTATATGACTGCACTTCGTTGCCTAAAAGCGTGGCAAGAATCGCAATGCCCATACCAGCCATGCCGAGATAATTGCCACGACGTGCCGATGCCGGGTGGGTTAGCCCTTTAAGGGCCAGGATAAACAGGATCGCCGAGATGAGATAGGCAATCGCTTGGGTATTCGCTGAAATCTCCATTGCTCAGGTTCTCACTTATCTTTTTTCTTGAACATGGCCAACATCCGGTTGGTTACCAGGAACCCACCGAAGACATTGATCGAGGCTAGCAATACCGCAATAAAACCGAAAATTTCGGCTGCAGTGCCCGCAGACTCAAGGCCTGTTACCAGCAGGGCACCCACGATGATGATCCCTGAAATGGCATTAGTCAGCGCGACCAATGGGGTATGCAGCGAAGGTGTAACACCCCAGATAACCCAGTAGCCGATGAAACAGGAGAGAATAAAAACATATAATGCAACCAGTGTGACAGGCATAGGATCACTCTTTAGTTGGTTATAGATGTAAGCAGAGACATATTGACCTGCTAAATCTTAAGACTCGGGTCTAAGGCGCATTGTGGAAGTGATCTCATCTTCCTCAAGGTCCTTCAATACCAATCCGTTTTCGGTTTTATCCACCATGATATTCAGAAGATTCATGATGTTCCCACCATAGAAAGCACTCGAATCTGACGGAACCATCGAGGGGTAGTTGGTATGTCCGACAAGTGTTACACCATGCTTTACAACCACTTTATCCGCCTCGGTTAAGGGACAGTTACCCCCATTTGCAGCAGCTAAGTCGATCACTACCGAACCATCACGCATATTCTTGATGACCTCTTCAGTAATCAACACGGGGGCCGGTCGACAGGGAATGAGTGCTGTGGTGATGATGATATGAGCCTTACTCAGCTCATCCGCAAGAGCCTGCTGCTGTTTCGCTTTGGCCTCTTCAGAGAGTTCCTTGGCATATCCACCTTCTCCCGACCCACTCTCACCGATATCCAGCTCAATGGCCTTTGCACCCAATGATTCAATCTGTTCCTTGGTTTCCGGGCGCACATCATAAGCCAGCACATCAGCACCTAACCGCCTGGCGGTGGCGATAGCCTGCAAGCCTGCAACACCAGCTCCCAATACAACCAACCTAGCCGGTTTGGCAGATCCGGCGGATGTCATCATCAGCGGAAGAAAGCGACCATAGTGGACAGCTGCTTCAACGACCGCCCGGTATCCCGCAATGTTACTTTGCGAGGAAAGTGCGTCCATCGCCTGTGCCCTGGAGATTCGGGGTATCCTCTCCATAGCGAGATAGACAACCTCTTTCTCCAGGATCACATTCAGTGTCTCATCCAGTCCACAAGATTCAATATGAGAAATTAAGATTGAGCCACGAGGTAACTCAGCAACCTCACTATCAGTGGGTTTTCGTACTCTTACCAGGATATCCGCTTGCAATGCCTCAGACGGGGAGACAATCTCAGCCCCAGCATCTCGATAGTGGTCATCGGAAAATCGGGCATGTTCTCCGGCACCGGAAGTTACCTTGATTTCAAAACCCTTTGCACCCAGCTTTTTAACAATATCCGGTGAGAGGGCAACCCTTTTCTCTCCCACCACCGATTCTTTTAACAGGCCTATTTTCATCGTTTTCTTTTACTCAGCCAATGATTGAGTCGTAATCACACTATTTAAACGCGCTTCATTATCCAGCCAAAATTTTAGATTCACAAGGTCAGCGATTAAATGCTTACAGTGAGAATCATGAAGGAGATATAGCCAAGACAACTCAGTGATTTGATGGTTATATTTCTTATAATTCAGTAGCTTATCTTATTTCACACACGCTGCATGATATAAAATCGCAGAAAATCCCAACAGAAAAACATAAAGGACCAACCGGATAATTTATATCTGTTTTGGGAATTTTTTCACATTTTCAGTAAGAACAACTCACTGTATCTGACCTAAGGAAAACCAAAAATCCTGCCGGAAACATGATTCTTACACGTCAATTTCTCCGAGATATGCGAGGTAGTGATACTTGATTGTAGGAATAAAATTTGTCTTTGTGAACCGCTATTCATGAATGAAAACTATCAGCTGGGCTAAGGCATCAAAGACTTCATAGTGATGAAATCAGATTTTTGACACTAAAACTAACCCGGCACCTTAATAGTAGGTTCCATAATAGTTACTACCTTTGACTTCCCTGCTCTTGTTTAGCACCAAACCAATAGCCTTCTCACTATCTAACCGAGTAAGTGAGTCTTTTATTGCATCCACTGGAGTCTGCCCGGCTTCCACCACTAGAAGCACCTGTCCCATATGTTGGTTCAGGACCTCAGATTCACTGGTTGCCAGAATGGGTGGAGAATCAAAAACAATGATTCTATCCTGATATCTATCGGCTATTTCATTGAGTAGCCCTTCCATCTCCTTGCTGGCCAGTAGCTCTGTCGACTTTTCTGATCGATTTCCAGCAGAGATGACCTTGAGACTGGGAATCTGGGTCTGAATGATCACATCCCCAACTGCACATTGTCTATCCTCTAGTAAATCAATGAGGCCCTTTTCATTTTCTATGCCCAGCAGCTTACTCAGAGAAAAGCGTAACACATCACCATCAATGAGAAGAACCGTAGAATCTAGCTCGGTGGCAATGCTCAAAGCAAGATTTAACGCAGTAAATGTTTTACCTTCTGATGGTAATGAACTGGATATGGAAACAAGATTCCCATGTTCTATAGGTGCCGCACCTTTACCCAGTGCGTTCATTATGATGGGACGCTTGATGATCCTATATTCCTCAGACAACTGCTTATTGCCGGCATGAGGAACGATATACCCGATTTTAGAGAGAGATTCGTAATCGAGCTTTATCCTCTTTGATGGACTGGATTCTGATGAACCATCACGAGAGGAGCTGCTTTTATCCGCACTTGATGGGCCATGCTTAGTTTTAGATAGTGGCGCTGTCGATGTCGCTAAACGATTGATTGCCTCCTCTCCACTTTCTTGAGGCACATCTCTTTCCGAACTGGTGGCTCTGTTCGTTTTGTTTTTTTTCGATTTGGATTTTGCTAAACGTTCAATCGCTTTTTCAATGCTGCTCATTTAGTCCACTTTTGTAACAATAGTGTGATGTTATGATATTCACTGGCATGAATTTATCAGAACCATGTTTCAGGTATGATCAGGACATCGCCTGGCAGCATTTTAACATTAGCCGATATATCACCTTCCCTGATCAAGTCACCTAATCTGACACGATACTGGGTAGTTTTCCCATTTACCTTCCTGACAATAGTCGCTTTATTCCCTGCAGCAAACTCTGTCAAACCACCCACAGCAATAATGGCGTCAAGCAGCGTCATGCCCTCCCGGTAGTTGATTGACTGAGGCTGAGAAGCCTGCCCTACAACACGCACTTGTTCTGTATATCGTCCAACAAAATTTGTAACACTGACTGTTACTTTTGGGCTTTTTACAAACTTTGAGAGCCTCCCTTCAAGCGCTCTAGCGAGATCAGTGGGTGTTTTGCCACTAGCAGGCATGTCTTCAACCAAAGGCGTTGTTATTAAGCCATCAGGACGAACGACAACCTCTGTCGAAAGCTCACTGTCACCCCAGACGAAAACATTCAGCGTGTCTCCTGGTCCAATAACATACAAGGGTAACATGGCTGCATCTGTCGTGGACATTGCCTGATCCCCTGGTACTGCCATCTCCGATGGAGTTGAGCAACCTGCCGTAAACATCACACCAATTACGACTAATATGCCTGCTATTTTTTTATAACCTGCTGATAACATTGTCCTTTCCTGTTATTCATTGATGTCGACTTAAGAGCATTCTAACCGTTACCGGTAGATATCTCACTTAAAAGCTGCCTCGCTTGCTCAGACTCCGGAAAATCTTGATTTTTATTAATAATACCTAACAACACATCTCTTGCCTCACTTTCCTTGTCCACCTCCGACAGCATTACAGCATAATGGTAGAGAATGGACGAATCTTTCGTTTTACCCAAGATGGGCTTCAGTAGCTCAATTGGAGTATCCGTATCACCAGACCTATGGATTAACCAGGCATAGGTATCGGTAATCGCCTGAGAGGTATTTCCTCCACTTTTATAGGCCTTCTTTGCCTGACCCAAGGCTTTTTCCGGATTATTATCAAAATTGAGCAGTGCTGCATTATTCAATGCAACAACATTGTCCGGTTTTTTAGACAGTACATCTTCATATAGAGCAATCGCTTCAGATATTCTACTTTGAAACTGATAGTTAATTGCCAGTGTCATTATTGCCTGGAGATCATCATGATGATCTTTTATCCATCCTTCCAGTAGTTTATTGGCACGATTAAATTCACTATTCTTGGTATAGAGATTCGATAACTGCTGCACCAGAAAGAAGGGTGTATTGTTATTAATATGCTGATTGAGTATCTTGATTGCTGCCTGACGATCACCTATTACATCGTTGTGATTGGCCAGCAAAGAGATACCTGTAAATTTAGTCTTACTGTTACCCAAAAGCTGATTTGCGATATTTTCCGCCTCTTTGTAATGCTTCTCCATCATTTCAATTTTGTAACGCAAGATCTTGCCTTTTGATGATGTTGGAACATGGGCATCTAATTCGATCAGTGTAGATCTGGCATCCGTCAAATTACCCGCTTTACTTTGAAGTTTTGTAAGTTGTAGATAGGCTACTTCATCACGAGGATTTAACCTGATAATTTTTTTAAACGCAGACTCTGCTTCCTTATACTTTCCATTCTGTTGATTGATAACAGCAACTAGCGACAGTATTAGTGTGTTATCGCTATCTCGAAAGGTCTTATCATCTAGATAAGTTGCAGCCTTCTTCGGTTGTTTTTTTCTGAGATAATGCCTGGCCATAATTGCACGTGGCAAAAGAGTGTTTTGATTCGATTTGATAGACCGCTCCATCCATAGCAACGCCTCTTCTTGATTACCTGAACGTTCACTGATCTGCGCTAACAGCAACATTGAGTTTACATTTTGAGGGTCCCTCGTAAGTACCAGGTTCAGTCGTTCGTCAGCTGCAATCAATCGACCATCTTCAAGATCTATCCGAGCTAATGCTAATAATCCTGGAATCACTGCTGTCCCATAAATACTTAACGAGAAAGGCCTGAAAACCCCCTTGTTTTGATACAATGAAATCGCGACAAGTCATTGATCAACA
>JAHXHU010000343.1 GCA_025656375.1 Candidatus Thiodiazotropha sp. (ex Ustalcina ferruginea)
AACTGTTATTCGGGGATCCACCAGATCCCGATATTTCACCACTTCAATCCAGGCTGCTATTCTCATGAATATTTATGGGACAGCAGTGACTTGCCTTCATTTTACAAATTGTGCGTCCCGAAAGATCGAAAATGGATGTGAGATGTTAATTATGAATGACGATGTGATTTTTTATGGTTGGAAAGAGGCTGGCGAGTATGTTGGCGACAGCAGGTTATTAAAAGAGATCGATGAACTCTATTTTCACTATATAGGCTTTGCTTCTGTGGAGATCGAAGAAGGGACCTTCGACAGGGTCTATGTGGACGGATATCTCAGACTCTACCAAGCTGACGTCAATGAGCTAAAACGTGAAATGCCGGTAACCTACAGCAGCGCTATAATCGACCATAATATGTCTATTAACGGAGCCATGAGAGAGGACCTTTTTCAGAAGTTCCTGGTGTTCGATGATGAATTGCTTATCGGAGCTGGCAGAGGCGATGCGGAGAACGAGTTTAATTACCCCGGGGATCTCCGCGTTCACCAATCCGATTTGATGCGGATTTGCAACACTTATGGCATTCCTCCTGTATCAGAGTCAGACGAGATAGCTGTCTCCAAACCGTCATTCATAGAGGATGAGGATATGCTGGAGGTGATCGGAGCCCTCGCCTGTATGCTGGTTATGAATAATGATCTTGAGGGTTCCCTCCAGGATGGACAACATATTTCCGAGATCATTATCGATGATCTGTTCAGTATGATAAGTGGTTTGGGAATTGTGATCGATGGCAAGAAGAAATTCCTCTATGAACGATTGATCACTGATGGGGTAAAGTCGATTCTGGAACGCTGACTTGATAGTAGGGTTTGTGTATCTAAACCCTCATATGATTGGGGTATCGATAACCGATAAGTATCACGTATACCACGTTATCTCTTTGTATTATAAGTATATAATAATTTTAAGGCATATATCTCAATGTGATTACCTTGTAATTTACTTGTATATAATCCTTGCAAAAACCAATACCTGACTATATTACTGTGTTATTGAGGTCATGCGCCAGAGGTGTGTGGCCAAGGGCTGTGAAATGATCAGGATTCTGCGACTCTTTTCTAGTCAGTATTGTGTTGGGTCTGTACACGAAACGACTCTGGTGTGTTCTCTTCCTGCTCATTTCTGCACGCTCCTTGGAGCTGAAATAGATCATCGTGAATTTGCTGGGTGAGGCCCTGTGTCTCTATCGCGGTATTCACTGATGATTGAGTGGTTTTTGCCTGTGGTCAAATTTATGTTGAGCTGTTTTATCTAACTGTATATCACAGCCACTTAACTGGAGTCATAGCATGGACTTAGTCGACAGTAAAATGGAAACACTCATTCGAAGCGATTACGCTGAGGGTTTCGTCACCCAAATCGAGTCCGACACACTGCCACCAGGCCTGGATGAATCGGTAATTCGTATCATTTCATCACGCAAGCAGGAACCGGAGTGGATGCTGGAAAAACGATTAGCCGCCTATCAGTATTGGCTGAAGATGCAGGAGCCCAACTGGGCGACCATAAGACACCCTCCAATCGATTTTAACGGGATCTCTTACTACTCTTCACCGAAGAAGAAGCCTCAACTGGGTAGCATGGATGAGGTTGACCCTGAGTTATTGGCAACCTACGAAAAATTGGGTATCCCCCTAGATGAACAGAAAGCCCTGGCTGGGGTAGCAGTGGATGCAGTGTTCGACAGTGTATCGGTGGCTACCACCTTTCGTGAGAGCTTGGCAGAAGCAGGGGTGATTTTCTGCTCCATGTCGGAAGCGGTTCGTGAGTATCCAGCTTTAGTGCAGCAATATATGGGAACAGTGGTTCCCCACAAAGACAATTTCTTTGCTGCACTTAACAGTGCTGTCTTTAGCGATGGGACCTTTGTATATATCCCGAGGGGTGTGAAATGCCCGATGGAGTTATCAACCTATTTTCGTATCAACGAAGCCAGCACTGGGCAGTTTGAACGTACTCTGATTATCGCTGAAGAGGGAAGTCAGGTGAGTTATCTGGAAGGCTGTACGGCACCCATGCGTGATGAGAATCAACTCCATGCCGCCGTGGTGGAGCTGGTGGCCTTGGAGGATGCAAAGATCAAATACTCAACTGTACAAAACTGGTATCCAGGTGATAACCAAGGGCGAGGCGGTATCTATAATTTCGTGACCAAACGGGGTGACTGCCGTGGTGATCGCTCTCACATTTCATGGACCCAGGTGGAGACTGGCTCTGCTGTAACCTGGAAATATCCGAGTTGTATCCTGCGAGGCAAGAATAGTGTGGGTGAGTTCTATTCTGTGGCTGTTACCAAGGGGCTTCAGCAGGCAGATACCGGCACCAAGATGATCCATATTGGCGAAAACAGTCGTAGTACGATTGTATCGAAAGGTATCTCTTCGGTGCAGGGCAGTAATGCCTACCGTGGATTAGTGCGTGTGGCTGCAAAGGCGGAAAATGCCAGAAATCATACGCAATGTGACTCCTTATTGATCGGTGATCAATGTGCGGCACATACCTTTCCCTATATCGAAGTAAAGAATCCCACTGCCCGGGTAGAGCATGAGGCGACCACCTCGAAGGTGAGTGAAGACCAGCTTTTCTATTGCCGACAACGAGGGCTTACGGAAGAGAATGCAGTGTCAATGATCGTTAACGGATTCTGCAAGGAGGTATTCAACGAACTACCAATGGAGTTTGCAGTCGAGGCGCAGAAGCTGCTTGCTGTGAGTCTGGAAGGTGCAGTGGGATAAATATTTAAAGAGGTTCTGTGATGTTATCGATTAAGAATTTGTGTGCCAGTGTTGATGGTAAGGCGATACTGAATGGTATCAATTTAGAGGTAAAAGCTGATGAAGTGCATGCCATTATGGGACCCAATGGTTCTGGAAAAAGTACCCTGGCGCACATCCTTTCAGGAAGAGGTGGCTATACGGTGAGTGATGGCGAAGTTCACTATTTTGGACAGAATCTGCTTGATCTTGAAACTGAAGAGCGAGCACATAAAGGGGTCTTCCTTGCGATGCAATACCCGGTAGAGTTGCCTGGTGTCAACAACATGACCTTTTTACGTGAGTCGATGAATGCAATACGTAAAGCACGCGGTGAAGCTGAAATCGATGCGGTCTCCTTCATGAAACGGGTACGTCACAGAGCGAAGCAAGTGAAGCTCGATGAGAAACTGCTTAAACGCTCGGTTAATGCAGGTTTCTCAGGCGGTGAAAAAAAGCGTAACGAGATTCTGCAAATGATGATGCTGGAACCTCAGTTGGCGATTTTGGATGAGACTGACTCTGGGCTTGATATAGATGCGCTACGCACCATCGCAGATGGCGTCAATCTGTTGCGATCTCCCGATAGGGCGCTGATCGTAGTAACCCACTATCAGCGACTACTTGACTATATCGAACCCGATTTCGTTCATGTGTTGGCGTCTGGCAGGATCATTCGGTCGGGTGGCAAGGAGTTGGCGCTGGAGCTTGAGGAGAAGGGTTATGAGTGGTTATTGGAAGGGGCTGCGGCATGAATGCGTGCGCAAGCGTTTTTCAGCAGGCTGCAACCGAGTACATCGATAGACTCTCTAATTGTGAGGGTGAGTGGCTCACTGAACAGCGACAAGCTGCGACACAACGATTTGCAGAACTTGGATTTCCTCATGCAGGTCTTGAGGCATGGCGGTACACCAGTATTGAGGGTCTGCTGCAGCAGGATTTTAAGATAACGCATCGGACCCAGGCCTTTCTGCATCATGAAATGATCCAGCAGTTTCTGGGAGAGCCAGTAGCGGCACGTCTGGTATTTGTCGATGGTATCTACCAGCCCAATCTATCAGTGCATACTGGACAGACAGGATTAAGCGTAGGGAGTCTGCACGCAGCAATGGCCGCTGGCGACAGATCCGTGCTTCGAGGGGTGGGTTCCCTCTCCGGCATAGGTGATCATGGATTCGCGGCACTGAATATGGCAACCCTGCAGGATGGTGCGGTGATCCAGGTGTCCACCGGTGTGGCTATTCGACAGCCAATCGAGCTGTTGCACATGGCGACGAAGGGATTGTCAGGACAAGTGCAACACACCCGCCATAGAGTGGTGTTGGAAGCAGGCGCTTCCGTCAACCTGGTGGAGCGTTATCTGTCATTGGACAGTGAAAGCAACTATTTCAACAATATGGTATGTGAGATCAGTCTGGGTGAGGGGGCAAGTCTGGTTCATCAACGAGCACAGGAGGAGAGCCTTACGGCTTATCATCTATGCGATGTTCATCTGGATATCCAGGGCGATGCACATTACCAGGGGGTAAACGCTGCACTTGGAGGTGCCTGGTCACGGACTACCTTTCATGCTCGATTTGTGGGTGAAGGCGCTAACTGTGAACTTGATGGTCTCTATCTGGCTGGTGAAGGTCAATTGACCGATTTTCATCTCAATGTCGATCACTCAGTAGCACATTGTGAGAGCCGTGAAAATTTTAAAGGTATCTTGTACGGTGCAGGAAAAGCGGTATTTGATGGTTTGATACATGTTCGTGAACAGGCACAAAAGAGCCAGGCTCACTTGTACAATGCCAATCTGATGCTGTCACGAAGAGCCGAGGTCGATACAAAACCCCAGTTAGTCATTCTCGCTGATGATGTGAAGTGTAGCCATGGTACTACTGTAGGCCAGTTAGATGATCAGGCACTTTTCTATTTACGTTCTCGAGGGCTTGATAAAGATCAGGCAAAGCGTCTTTTATGCCTTGGTTTTACCAACGAAATTGTTGATAGGTTTCAAAGTGAGTATCTGAGAGATCATTTGAGAGAAGAGATTGTCAAAAGAATGAGCTATGAGCGTCAAGTATGAATGATTTACGGGTGATGGAAGTCAATTACAAGCTACCCACCCTGGAAGTGCTTGTAGACGCTTTGCGCACGGTCTACGATCCTGAGATATCGGTTAATATTTACGATCTTGGTTTGATCTATCGCATAGATGTCGATGATTCAGGAAAGGTTGAGATCGATATGACACTTACGGCTCCAGCTTGCCCTGTGGCGGGAACTTTACCTTACGAAGTCGGTCGGGTGATCGATGCAGTACCCGGTGTCAGGGATACAGTCGTGAAGTTGGTTTGGCAACCACCCTGGTCCCAAGAGCTGATCAGTGATGAGGCCAAACTACAGCTGGGACTATTATGAGTTGTGAGTCGTGAGTGCGTATTGTGCCCAATCTATATTGGACATGAGCGTAGCGAATACCCTTACTCAAAACTCAAAACTTGTTTCAACTTGAGGTATAGAGATGGCGATTCAATTGACAGAGAGTGCAAGCAGGCATGTAAAATCCATGTTATCCAATAAATCAGGTAGTCTTGGTTTACGCTTGGGTACAAGAAAGAGTGGCTGCTCAGGTTTTGCCTATGTGGTCGACTATGCTGACGAAATAGAAGATGAAGACCTGGTATTCGAATCACATGGGGTAAAGCTGATTGTCAATAGCAGCAGTCTGCCGATGCTCGATGGTATGACTATTGATTACGTAAAAACGAATATGCTCAATGAAGGATTTGACTTCATAAATACCAATATCAAAGAGTCCTGTGGTTGTGGTGAATCGTTCAGTGTTTAAAGGGGAGTTGACGACATCGGAGTATAGGATGAGTGATGTTGACGAAATCATTGAGGCCTTTGATTTTCTCGAGGATTGGGACGCTCGTTATCACTACTTAATTGAGTTAGGTGAAGCGTTGGCTGGGATGCCTGATGAGAAGAAAGTCGATGAGAATTGGGTTAAACCCTGTATGAGTACAGTGCATGTAGCAGCACAAAGGGTTGTAAACAATCCAAACTTAATCTGTTTTGTAGGTGATTGCGATACAGCGATCATCAAGGGCGTGCTGGCACTGTTGATCGATCTTCTCTCCAACCGTTCGTTACAGGAAATAAAATCGGTTGATGTCGACGACCTGTTCAAGCGTCTGCAGCTTGAAGAACACCTCAGTCCAAACCGTCATGTTGGGATCTACGCCATTGTGGATAAAATGATCGAGAGGGCCTCGGCCCTCTCGGAGAGATCTCAATTGAATTTAAAATCAGCTGTAGATTGACTAGTGCCGACAGCGCTTAGTGCATCTCATCTGTACAGAGTATATGTGAATTTGATTCACCTGCTTGAGCAAGATTCTCAAGACGGGCGATGACTTGCATGCTAGCTGTTTCCATCAATGATATAGCTTGTATTCCTGCATCCATTTCACCATTTTTATGATTCAGCAATGCTTGCTTGCCATGCTCGTGGACTTGCAGGTGAGGCGACTCAATATCACGGGGTAATCTCCCCATTAATAATGGGACTCAAAAGTAGTCACTGTTAAGCTGTCTGAGCCAGCTTCTGTATCGGGGTGATTCGGTAATCTCCCCATTAATAATGGGACTCAAAAGTAGTCACTGTTAAGCTGTCTGAGCCAGCTTCTGTATCGGGGTGATTCCACCTAAT
>JAHXHU010000389.1 GCA_025656375.1 Candidatus Thiodiazotropha sp. (ex Ustalcina ferruginea)
CTTCACCATTCCAAGTGAAACGCCCTGTGCGGAGCCGCATGCAGGGTGTTGTGGGGGCTGGGGGTTAGAGACCCCCGGCTACCCGATTTGTGATATTCAGGGTCGTATCCAACAGGTCAATCGTGCATTGGAAAGATTGAGCGGTAAGCAGGAGCGGGATCTGTTGCAAAAGCCGATCAGTGAGATTTTCAGCCTGGACTCACAACCCTTGGTGGATAGTTTCCCGGAAAAATTGTGCATTGATTCGATTATCGATTGTGAGGTCAGCCTATCGGATACAGAGGGTAAGTCTGTGCCCCTGGCAATGAACTGTTCATCCCGGTATGACACCAATGGACGTCTAATGGGGATGGTACTGATCGGACGTCCGGTGGGGGAACTGAGACGCGCCTACGAACAACTCAACATGACCCATCTCGATCTTAAACAGACTCAGCAACAGTTGGTTCACTCAGAGAAGATGGCTTCTCTTGGCCGGCTGGTGGCGGGAGTGGCCCACGAACTGAATAATCCAATCAGTTTTGTGTTTGGTAATATGCATGCCCTCAAGCGTTATGGTGAACGCATCAACAATTACTTCACTGAAGTGGGTAAGCACCTCGATCCACAGCTTCATCAATCGTTACGCGAAGCGTATAAAATCGATCGCATCGAGACCGATATCGGTCCCTTGATAGAAGGGACGCTGGAGGGTGCTGAACGGATCAGCGATATCGTGCTCGACCTGCGACGATACTCCAGCATCCAGAAAGAGAGTCCGGAACCCTTCGAACTGACCCAGGTGATACTGACAGCGACCCAGTGGGTTATTAAGGCCTGTCGGGAGAACCCCGACGTGGACTACGATCTACCAGAAACACTGATAGTGACCGGCAGGCAGGGACAGGTACACCAGATCCTGGTCAACCTGGTACAGAACGCAATTGATGTCATGGAACAGCAGGCAGATGCAGCACTGACGATAGTGAGTGGTATAGACGGGGAAAATGCCTGGATCAAGGTACGCGATAACGGGCCGGGTATCCCTGAAAAGGATCTACACAAGCTCTTCGATCCATTTTTTACCACTAAGGCAGTCGGCAAGGGTACCGGGTTGGGTCTCTATATCAGTTATGGTTTAGCCCACGATTTTGGCGGCGAGCTGCGGGCCAGAAATCATCCCCAGGGTGGTATGGAATTTACGCTTCAACTGCCCCTCAATGGAAAAGTGCATGAGTGAGTCCAAAGCACAAGCATTGAACCTGCTTTGGCTTCAATCCGGTGGTTGTGGTGGCTGTTCACTTTCGTTGTTGTGTGCTGAAGGCCCCGACCTGATGACCCTGTTTGAGAGTGCAGGCATCAATCTGCTCTGGCATCCCTCACTCAGCGAGGCATCCGGGTCTGAATTGATTGAGTTGTTGCAAAGTATCATTTCGAAAAATGTGCGTCTGGATATTCTTTGCCTTGAGGGATCGGTGGTGCGCGGTCCCAATGATACTGGCCTTTTCCATCGATTATCAGGGACAGGTAAACCGATGCGGGACTGGATAGAGAAACTGGCCAGACTGGCAACTCATGTGATTGCCGTCGGCAGCTGTGCTGCCTATGGTGGTATTACCGCCGCAGGGAGTAATCCGAGCGAAGCCTGCGGTCTGCAGTATGAGGATCAAATGCCCGGTGGTTTGTTGGGTAGTGACTACCAGGATAGCTCAGGTTTGCCGGTGATCAACATTGCCGGTTGTCCTGTACATCCCAACTGGGTGACGGAGACTCTCGTACAGTTGGTGTTTGGTGAGCTGCAGGCGGATGACCTGGATGAGTGGGGACGCCCGCGCAGTTATGCGGATCACCTGGTCCACCATGGTTGCACACGCAATGAATTCTATGAATACAAGGCAAGTGCGGAGAAACCTTCAGACCTTGGTTGCATGATGGAGCACATGGGGTGTCTCGGTACCCAGGCCCATGCCGATTGCAATACCCGCTTATGGAACGGGGAGGGCTCCTGCCTGCGTGGCGGGTATGCCTGCGTCAACTGTACCGCCCCCGGATTTGAAGAGCCGGGACACACCTTTACCAGGACTCCGAAGATTGCCGGCATTCCCATTGGCCTGCCAACCGACATGCCCAAGGCCTGGTTTGTTGCCTTGGCATCACTCTCCAAAGCGGCAACACCCACTCGACTTAGAGAGAATGCAGTCGCAGACCACATCCGTGTACCGCCAACCCGTCGCAAGGTGAAGAAATAATGAGTCGACGTATCATGGGGCCCTTCAACAGGGTTGAGGGTGACCTGGAGGTGGACCTGGATATTCAGCAGGGACAAGTCGCTTCAGCCCAGGTCTCCTCATCGCTCTATCGCGGTTTCGAACAGATTCTTCAGGGCAAGGAACCGTGGGACGCACTGGTCTATACACCACGCATCTGTGGCATCTCTTCCGTTTCCCAATCGGTGGCTGCGGCCCGCGCATTGGCCGATGCGCAAGGAGTGAGTGCAACGACCAATGGTGATCTGGCGATTAATCTTATCCTTGCCAACGAGAATATCGCCGATCACCTGACTCACTTTTATCTCTTCTTCATGCCCGACTTTGCACGTCAGACCTACAGCAAAGAATCCTGGTATCCCATGGTTGCAGAGCGATTTACTGCACAGACAGGCAGCGCGACCCGGGAGTTGTTGCCTGCCCGCGCCCAGTTCATGCATTTGATGGGTCTGTTGGCGGGCAAGTGGCCACACAGCCTCGCCATTCAACCGGGTGGAACGACCCGTTCCGTGGAGATGCAGGAGAAAGCGAGAATACAGGCCATACTGTATGGGTTTCGCCAATTTCTGCAAACAAAGTTGTTTGGTGACAGCCTGGAAGAGATCATTGCACTCGATTCCATTCAGGCACTCGAACAGTGGCGTGCAGACCGTAAAGTCGATAGCAGTGATTTCAGACTGTTTCTGGAACTGGCTGACCAACTTCATTTATCCCGATTGGGGCGGGCTACCGATCGCTTTATGAGTTATGGCGCATATGTGTTGGATGGCTCTCCCAGCTTCAAACAAGGGGTCTGGGATGATGGAATTCAAACGCTGGATACGCAAACCATCACTGAAGATATCAGCCATAGTTGGATGGGTCATCAGAAAGATCCAAAACACCCCTTCAATGGTATTACCATGCCGGGTGCCGAGATTGAGCAAGCCTATACCTGGTGCAAGGTGCCAAGATTGAATGGTCGTGTTATGGAGGTGGGGGCATTGGCGCGTCAACAAATCGATGGTCATCCGTTGATCAGAGAACTGGTCTTGCGCAGTGGTGGCAATGTGCAGAATCGAGTTGTCGCCCGCCTGTTGGAGATTGCACGAGGTGTGATACTGATGGAGGAATGGGTGAGGGCGATTAAACCCAGGGAACCCTTTTGCAATCATAACGCCATGCCGAAGGAGACACAGGGATATGGACTGGTAGAGGCAGCCAGAGGGAGTTTAGGGCATTGGATAAAGATTAAACGCGGCCGCATTCTCAACTATCAGATCATTGCGCCTACTACCTGGAACTTTTCGCCCAGGGATAACCAGGATCAACCCGGTGCACTGGAACTCGCGCTGCAAGGTGCACAGATGAGGGAAGGGGAGTCGGAACCGGTTTCAGTGCAGCACATTGTCAGGTCGTTTGATCCCTGTATGGTCTGTACAGTGCATTGATCCATACAGGGTGTGGTCCTGTCGCACCGAACAGTGCCGCTGAATGCTACCAATCCTGGAAGTAGGCAACGAAATCAACGACCTTAAAACAACTTAAAGCGTTCCATGAAAGACCATAATGATCAGATGAAATTTCAATATGAAATTATTGAGTCAAATCCCGTCTACAGGGGATTTCTGAAAATCAACCGTTATCACCTACAACATGATCTCTACCTGGGCGGCAAGAGTGATCAGTTGGTACGAGAGCGCCTCGAGCAACTCATGGCGGTTTCCGTGCTGCTCTACGATCCCCACCTGGACCAGGTGGTGCTTGTGGAACAGTTTCGCATCGGCGCAGTGGGCAAAGAGACAACGCCATGGATTCTCGAAACAGTTGGTGGGTTCACGCCGGACAATGAGCGTGATGAATCAGTGGTAAGGAGAGAGGCGATCGAGGAGGCCAACTGCGAGATAGGGCGTCTCGAACCTATCTGTGAATTCATGGTCAGTCCGGGCATATCAGTCGATCGCATTTCACTCTTTTGCGGTGAAGTCGATGCTTCGAATGCGCAAGGCGTACACGGGCTCGATCATGAGGGTGAGGATATCCGTGTTGTCGTGATGGATAGCGAGGATGCCATCAAACAACTCTATAACGGTCGAGCTAACTCGAGCAGTATTATTATCGCCTTGCAGTGGTTAGTGATGAACAGAGATAGTATTCGACAAAAGTGGTTGTCCTGATTTGAGCTATACAATTCTGGTTCTAAACTCAGCGACTCAATCTGCGTCAATGGGTAAACCAAGATTTTCCGCTATTTGCAAATCTGAATGCAGATCTTACGGTACTAGAGTACTTCCCCTCAGTGTTAACTGAAGCAGAAAGTAATACGATGGCTGAAAAGTGCAGGCCACTTGTTGCTGAATGAGGCTGGGCACCGATACAGCAACATCCAATCAACGCTCTCGCGCAGTAATGGAGCGTATTGGTATGGTCAATACGCACAACAATTTTAATCACCCTGACGTGCCTAAAAACAGCTCCTTATCAGAGCACGTTCTCTATAAAATCAACAGTAACGCTGGTAATCAGAATTGAAAGTAGATAAACACTTGAGGTGTGAGCGGCGGGAAGATAATCAGCATAAAAATGAAATAACTGTATATCAGTCCCTGTGTCAACCAGTGTCTGCTCAATACATAGAGCATATCCCCTGAACGCTCGATGATTAACTCCAATACCAATATCGGTAAGGCGAAAAAAACCAACATACCCAATGAATAAAGAGATAAATCGGTCATTGTGAAACTGTGGAACAGTTGCCCGAACATCGCAACCGCTTGTCCAAGGTTTTCAGCGCGAAACAGCAGTCATGTGATACAGACCAGGTGGAAGAAAATGACTGCTGCGACAACTTTACCCACAATACCGGGTAACAGTACTTTTTTGGTTATAGGCTCCAAGGCGTGATAGATGACCAGGATAATGCCATGCGCCAAACCCCATACAGCAAAAGTCCAGTTTGCCCCATGCCACAGACCCCCGAGAAACATGGTCAATACAAGATTGCGAAAGGTATTGAAGGAGCCGTGTCTGCTGCCGCCAAGCGGTATATACAGATAGTCTCTCAACCATGAGGATAGAGTGATATGCCAACGTTGCCAGAATTCACTTGGAGTTCTGGAAAAATAGGGCATGCGAAAGTTCCATGATAAATTGATTCCCAGCCACTTGGCAATACCTTGCGCAATAGATGAATAACCGGAGAAATCCCCATAAATCTGGAATGCGAAAGCCTATATGCCAATGAGTATTTCAGTGCCGTTTAAATCGCTGACAGGTGTTGCAAACACCTGATTGGCTATAGGGGCCATGTTGTCAGCAATCACCACTTTCTTAAACATACCAATCAATACATGATAGAGACCTTCGGAGAATGTACCTTTTGTGAAGGCTCTGGCATTCACAATTTGTGGCAGTAAATCCTTGGATCGTTCTATCGGGCCGGCAACTAATTGCGGAAAGAATGAGACGTAAACTGAAAAATCCAACAGATTTTTCGTTGGTTTGGTTTTGCGTCGATAAACATCGATGGTGTACGCCAATGTTTGGAATGTATAAAACGATATGCCAACTGGAAGAATGATGTTAAGAGTCGGCATCGACGCATGAAAACCCAGCGATTCTATTAAGATCGCAAACTCCGCAGAAAAAAAGCCGAAATACTTGAAGAAACCCAATAATCCCAAGTTGCTACATAATGAAAGCAGTAGCCAGCGTCGTCGTATGTTCTGAGATGATTTATTTTCCAGTTCTTGGGCAACGATAAAATCTACGATTGTCGAAAAGGCAATCAGACCTAAAAAGCGCCAATCCCAATAGCCATAAAAAACATAACTCGCAATTAACAGGAGAAAGTTCTGTCCACGATGATTCAGGCGCCAATAGAGAACGATTACGACAGCAAAGAAAGCCCAAAAAATGAAACTATTAAATAACATGCATCTATGCCTTACAGATAACTATTGTACAGTTGAGCGAATCTTAACGAAATCTTCAACTAGCCTTCGCGTCAACAATGCACTTCCATTCTCAGATAAATGCATTTCATCTAGAAACGACTCCTTTGTGATGCCATCCAAATTGCGATAATCCAATAAATTGACATTGTGGTCTTTAGCAAATGTGACTAAACCAGAGTCCAGTTCATAGGATTTATCTCTGATCACTGCTGTCCCATAAATACTTAACGAGAAAGGCCTGAAAACCCCCTTGTTTTGATACAATGAAATCGCGACAAGTCATTGATCA
>JAHXHU010000297.1 GCA_025656375.1 Candidatus Thiodiazotropha sp. (ex Ustalcina ferruginea)
GCTTCACCATTCCAAGTGAAACGCCCTGTGCGGAGCCGCATGCAGGGTGTTGTGGGGGCTGGGGGTTAGAGACCCCCGGCTACCCGATTGTGCCTGTCCGACAAAGGTGGCGGTGTAGCTGACAACCTCTCCTATGGAGGGGTGGTCCAATTTATAACGGGCTGGATAATCAAAGCTATATCTGTCTTCGGTGACTCTGCTCTTCAGGTTATATTGACCTTGCTTTCTATAGCTGAGACTGTCCAATTCCTGTTCAGGTACCAGCAGGCTGATATCAAATTTGGTCTGTTGGATAGCGGCCTTATTGAATTTCCGCCTTTCATGCCACACAAACTCCTCGAATGTCAGGCTGCATCCGCGCCGTGCATAAGCATCCTGCCATAGGGCATCATCAAGGTTGTGCAGGCATTTCTTGTCAAGGAGTCGCTTGACGATCTCCCGGGCTTTGAAAAAGGTCTCACGTCGATAGAAAACCAGATCGATGTCGGAGTGGGTGGTGTGTGCCCCGATAAGGAGAGAACCGGTGACACCGATCGCTTGTCTATCCAACCCGTGTACCTCGAACTGATCAACCAGAAGCCTGAGTTTGCTCTCCAACCCGTCGCAATACTCTTTGTGGCATAGTGTCTGCAGTCGTTGGCGTGGTTGATGGTGGTGAACAATACATTCACTGGGTACGCCGTGCAGGTTCACATCCCGTGGTTGGGAGTAGTAGAGATAGGCCGGATGGTGATTTTTCAACAGCGCATTGGCTTCATGGGTGGATAGTTTTTTATAGCCGGCTGACGAGCGCTGATAACGCAAAAACGAGAGGATCCGTTGTTCCTCTTCCCCAGCGGCAACCACCGCGAAGATCAGCCGCCCCTCGGCAGTTTCGATGAAATCCTTGGGAAGAAATGGAGTCACTCCGGATTGCCCCACAGGGTTTTCTGTTCCCTGCCAGGCCGGGACAGATCAACGCCGGGAGTAATGGCGTTGCGGATCTCAACTACCCGCTGGTGAGAGATCTTCGCCACCCTGCTGCTTTGCTCGCACAAAGCGCCTCGGAATCCTAGATAATCCGCGGCCAGTGGCAGCAGATGTGGAATGTCCTGCAGGCGAAGTGATCCTGCCAGACCACTGAGTAATCCCAGCCGCCTGGAGGTTGCCACAAACTGGTCAAGTCTCTCCAGACCGATATGTTGGGGCAGGTGTCCCTGACGCTTTTCAGCCGTGTCCAGCATGATCCCTCGGAATCCGGCAGCGGCGAATTCGGGGAGCCTATCCAGAGGAGGACTACGGTCTGCAAACAAGACGGCAATAACCGGGTGGTTGGCAGTGATAGCGGCTATCGCTTGAATACAGTTGTGTAGGTTGAGATTTAAAAAAAAGCCCACTTTCACATAGTTCACGCCACTGGTTGCTGTCCTCTGTATGGCTTCGGCGAGCAGGGTCGGATCTGGGGGAAGGTCACCGACAGTGGCGCTGACAGGACGGCGTTGAGCTATCTGTTCGACGAGGGATTGAATCCGTTCGGTGGGGAGTGCCCCCAGCGCACCGCTGTGTGGATCCTTCAGATCGATGATGTCCACGCCGGTGTGGAGTATTGTCTCCACTTCCAGGCTATTGACCACACTGGCCAGCATCCGGGTCATGCCCCCTCCTGTATTTGTTGCCGGTAGCGGATGACCCTCTCCATCAGCCATCCCCAGGCCTGTCGTTCCCGTTCTCCCGCTGTTTTTTCGATGGCGATGGCGAGATAAGCGATCTCTTGTTCGATCTTCTCTTTGGGTAATCGGTCGAGGCGGCTGACCAGGATGGCCAACTCCAATACCGCTGTCTGGGCTCGGTTGAATCCCTGGAACGGCCGGTGGCAGGCTTCATAGACAGGAAGGCAGATGAGGCGAGGGCGTATGGGGTCATCCTCCACCCGCTGCAATTGTACTTCGGTGTGGGCCAGCGCATCGGATAGACGCGGTGCGGAGATCTGCTCGGCCTCGGTCAAGGGCCAGTCATAGTGTTCAGTGAGACAGCCTGCGAATATGCGTACATCGTCGCAATAGTTGATGACCGCACACTCCCCGGAGAGGATGTTGGTCAGTGTCCTGGAGGGATGGAAAGGAGCGATGATCACCTCTTGGTCATGCCAGACTATGCCCATAGGGGCTATCTGATTGTCTCCTTCACTGCTCCTGGTTGTGATGATCACTTCATGAATCATGACTTTTTCCTTCGCCGCTTCATGGTCGTGCCAGCCTCGTCCTGACGGCTTAAATCCTGTAGCACGGTGGGCAGGGCTGAGCCCCAGCTTAGTGGCTGATCCTGAACATATCGCTTACCGAGTTGCCAGGCGATCTGGGCCTTGGCCAGTTCTACACCGAGATAGAAGGCGTGGCCGCCATGCTCTTCTACCCCCAGCCCGGGAAAGAAATCGAAGGGGTCCTGGTGGGTGGTCAGCCCATCCCGGTTATAGAGGTGTATGCCTTGTTTGCTGATCTGGATGCGGAAATTGGGATCTCGAATGGCATCAGCCAGCTCTTTGATCTGGACCAGGGTATAGGGGAAGGGTTTAATTTCATGCAGGCCGGTGAGGCCGCTGTCGACCTGCTTGGGCAGGGTGTTCTCCTGACGGGCCCAATGCATGATTCGTCGTGCAGTATCCGCCTCACGTACGGCACTACGGCAGTGAGGGCTGACCTGGGTGGTGAGCATGTTGGTGATGCGGAGTTCCGAGATTATACCCATCAAAACGGCATTGATGCCGGTCGTGTCTGCCTCAGTCAACTCGGTGATATTGCCAACTCCCATCATGATATCCGCTTTCGGGTGGTCCGCCCGCAGGCGATGATAGCGGACAATGGAATCTGTAAATCCGAAATGGATAGGATCCAGGATGGGGTCGGCGATATAGGGGTGCCCATCGTTTTCGAGCTGTGCCATTGCCCGCTCGAGAGATGCCAGGTCGCCCGCTTTCTCCGGTATCAGTATCGGTGTTGAATCCACCTGACCGGCAACCCAGAGTGTCTTCTCATGCAGGCTGAGCAGGAAATCGGCCCCGGCCCGACCACCTCTCAATAGCTCTTCTGTCAGCATGGAGTCCACACTGACCTGATAGCCTGCTCCTTTGAGGGCCTGGATGCTGGCTTCAAGGTGTGGGAAGGGTGTCTCAGGCAGACAGCCGAGATCGATGACATCGGCACCGCTGGCTGTGTAGTCTGCAGCCCTTTCCAGGATAGCATCAGGTGTCAGGTTCGGTGCGTCGACGATCTCAGCAAATATTCTCACATCGTAGTGGCTGAGATCGGGTGCCTTACCTTCCCTCCCGAAGAAGCGGGGCAGATCCATCAACTCCTCCGGACCGCGTTCGACAGGAATACCAAAATGTCGGGAGAGGTGATCCAGATCGCCACGGCAGCGTCCAGGCAGCAGGATCTGGTCTGCATCGCCTATGTCAGTGAGTCGACGTTTAATCATGTCTGCGGTCATCAGGGCCGCCACCTTCAACCCGAGATTGTGGACCTGCCAGTCGAACTCATCAGGGGCCATATCCTGCAACACCTGAGTCAGCTGTTTCTCGGCTAATGTGCCTGTCAGGAAAAGGATCTTTTTGGGCACTCGATCTCTTCCTCCAGGGTGTTAGCAAGCGCAGAAAAAGTGGTTACTACCGAGGTATATTCAAATTCGCGCAGTCGATCCACATTCTCCAGATCGATGCGCCGCGGATAGACCATGACCCTACCGCCCGGGGCTTCTGTCTCCATAGCCGGCTCGGTATCGCAGGCGAACACGATACTCGGAATTCGACACTTGCCGGCCTGGGCATAAAAATTGGTCACCAGTGTGTCCGCTACACCCCAGACCATCTTGGCTACCGTGTTGGAAGTGGCGGGGGCGATCACCAGCCGCTGATAGTGTCCCTGGTAGAAAAGCCCAACCGGCGAGGCGCTGGCGGTGGTGTCACGAAAACAGGTGATACGTTGGCGAAGGGACTTGAGGTCAAAGTCATACATGGCGAGTACTTCGGCTCCTGCCTTGCTTAGAAACAGGTCCACATCGTTACGCTGTTGTACCAGATCGAGACACTCTTTGAGATAGTGGCCGGAACCGGTGATAGCCCATGCGGTGCGAGGACTGTTCGGCTTTTTCATCTTACCTCTGCCCCGAATGGACACTGCGGCGGCATATACCCCACTGTTGATCGGCCTCTTCCACCGCGATTTCGAGATGTTCAACATGGCGTAGGGCAGAGCGCTCTTCAAGTAGGGGCAGGAGAGATTCCATGATGTACCGGGCCAGCATCTCGGCCGTGGTATTCGTAATAGGCAGGATCAGACAGTTTTCAACAGGCAGGGAGAAATGCTTTCCATAACTTGAAACCTCAATCTGACCCTCCTTATCCAAAATGCTAACCTCGTTACTGCTACCGGGCAGCAATATCTTGTCATGCAACTCCTGACAGATGCCGGCGGCCAGCCGGTTGAGCTGGACGAAGTCGATGACAAAGGCATCGCTGTTATTGTCGCCCCAGGCCTGAATGCGAACATGGAAGTTGTGACCATGCAGGTTCTCGCAACTGTTATTGAGGGTAATGAAATGTGCCGCGTTGAAATGCAACTCGCCTGGATTTACGCTGACAGCGAATTGTTGAGTGGGCATCGACAAAGAAACTCTCCTGAACTTCGAGGCTATTATTTCTAGGGATTAGTGTTTACAGACCCTAAGTAACAGTTGGGGTGAGTGTATAAACCTCAACTGGTGACCGGATGCACAATCCTGCCAATGCATCTCGTTGTAGATTTTCTAGCATTCAGCGTGCCAGGTAGGTATTTGCCTTACCCTGAAGGAAATAGACCCGCTGGACTAACGGGGGGGATTGATTCCGTAGCGCTTCATCCTCCGATAGAGCGTGTTGCGACTGAGGGTCAGTTTTTTTGCAACCCGGCTGACGTTCCAGTGCATATCCTCGAGTTCGCTCAACAAGACATCGCGTTCAGCAATCGCCAGGGAGTTGAAAGTGGAACCGGGGTTGTCAGCCGACTCCTCTTCATAGATGGCATTGCAAATATCATCGGGTAGATCATTGACCGTTACAATCCCGTTTTTACACATTGCCGTGGTGGTGCGAAGCACATTGAGAAGCTGCCTGATATTGCCGGGCCAGGTGAAGTTTTCCAGTATCCTCAATGCTTCCGGATCCCATTTCAATTCCACGGAGTTACCGGCTTCCTGTTGTCCGATCTTTTGAATCAGCTGAAGTTTATCCTTGCGATCACGCAGGGGGGGCATGGTCAGTGAGATGCCGTGTAATCGGTAATAGAGATCCTCGCGAAATTCTCCTTCCTCCACCATGCTCAGGATGTCATTGTGGGTGGCGCTGATCAGCTTGATGGAGACCTTGATCGGCGTTTCGCCACCAAGCGGTATGACTTCCCGCTCCTCCAGTACCCTGAGTAGGCGTGCCTGCAGATGCAGCGGCATATCACCAATCTCATCCAGGAACAGGGTGCCGCCGTCCGCCTGCACGATCTTACCCCGGTTTCCGTCCCTGCTTGCGCCGGTAAATGCTCCCGGCCGATAGCCGAAGAGCTCACTCTCAATCAGCGACTCGGGTAGCGATGCGCAGTTAACGGCTATGAAGGGTTTATCGCGACGGGAGCTGGCTTTATGCAGTGCCCGTGCAAACATATCCTTGCCGGTGCCCGTCTCACCGAACAGCATGTAGGGAATATCCCGTTCGATTACCTTCAAAACGGTTTCCACATTTTTCTTCATGCGTGGTTCATCGAAATGGAGCGTTTCCAATGCCTCTGCGCGTCCATGATAGATTTTTGTACTCTTTTTAATGCTGTTGAAAGCACCAATCGGTGCAGGATTAGGCGTGCAGTTTTCGGGTGGTTGCAGGGTGGCGAAGAAGCGTCTTCCCTGTTGCGTCTCCCGAATGGGAAAGGCATGCGTATGGATTTGTTTGAGCAGAGTGGGGATGGATGTCGTGAACAGTTGATTGATCAGATGGCCAACGATCTGCTGTGGTTTTTCGAGATTGAGCTGGAACATGGCACTGCGATTGACAGCCAGTATCTTTCCTTCCAGATTGAAAGCGATAGCACCCTCGCCCAGGGTGCTGATGAATTCTGAACGGGCATGGAAGCGGAGGACGAAGGCATTCTTCATGGCGCAGAAGAAGAGACGGTTTTCGATGACTTGTGCCGACATATTCAATAGCACCATGGTGTGCTGTTGAGCCATTTTCGATTCACTTGAGGCGTCGAGAACCGCCAACGTTTCACCGTGGGGATCAAATATCGGTGCAGCAGCGCAGGTCAGGCTGGCATTCCGGGCAAAGTAATGTGAGCTCTTATGAATAACCAGCGGCTTTTTTTCAACCAGACAGGTACCCATACCATTGGTGCCCTGTGCCGCTTCGTTCCAGACAGCGCCCAATTGCATACCGGCATGGGCGGCAGCCTCGGTGAAATGGGGG
>JAHXHU010000368.1 GCA_025656375.1 Candidatus Thiodiazotropha sp. (ex Ustalcina ferruginea)
TTCCTTTGCCATAAACCGGAACACTGGGAATTATAAATGAATATTTTATTCAGGACACTACACTAGGGCCTAGGTTGCTTCTGTCATGGCCATGATTGATAGAAACAGATAGAACAGGCCAATGATGGCAAGTCCGGCAAAGATCATTTTTCCAGGATACGCTGCTCTATCCCAGTTTCGCGCACAATAGACAACACTAAACAGTGGCATAATCAACACCCCGATTCCCCACCATACGCTTTGGCCAAAGGCGTACACTATGGCAAACAGATTGCCAACAAATACCAATGTTCCACCAATACTCATGACAAGTATTGCTAGCATCATCATATAATCATGATGACTTAACCAAGTCAGTAAAGCCTGAGATCCCATCATCATCCCCAAATGGAAATACTATTTTGATAAACGAGCATTGAAAGACCTCTATTGTCACACAAAATACCTGATCATTATGACTATCCAGACGAACAAACCTATCGTACAAGGGTCAATAGGTACTATTTCAGACACTCACTTAACTGACAAAGCTGTTATATATATTGGTTATGCGGTCGTAAATCATTACCCATTCACAACAATAAGCGCCACCATGGAACAGGCAACCTATCTACAACACAAGACCAGGAATACGCTGCAGTCCCTCGTGTTGATTTTCAGCCTGGCACTGCTATGTGCCTGGCTGGCCTGGTTTCTCGGCGGAATACCACTGGCCGCTGCGATGGGAGCCTTGATTCTGATTACTTACCAGATCAACCCGGTAGCTTCTCCTGAACTGTCAATGCGACTGTTCCGTGCCCGACGTCTCTCGCCCAGCGAAGCCCCAGCCCTCCATCAACTAACAGCACAGCTTACCCGACGCGCAGGGCTGGAGCAGATGCCAGCACTCTTTTATCTACCGTCGGATGTGATGAATGCGTTTACCACGGGCACCCGCCAGGATGCAGCCATCGCACTCTCGGATGGCCTACTGCGCCGTATGGAGTGGCGGGAACTGGCCGGTGTACTGGCCCATGAATTGATGCATGTGGTCAATCAGGATACGCGGCTGATGGCCTTTGCCGATCTCACCAGTCGAATTACCGGTTTTCTCTCTGTGGCAGGTCAGTTACTGTTATTGATCAATCTCCCGTTGATGATCTTTGGTCAGGCCACCCTGCCTTGGCTACCCATCCTGCTGATGCTGACCGCACCTACCTTGAGTGCTCTGGCACAGCTTGCCCTCTCCCGCAGTCGTGAGTATGAGGCCGATCTGGGGGCGGCGGTGCTGACGGGTGATCCTCTGGGATTGGCATCAGCACTCAATAAACTTGAGCCACCGAGACACAGGCTGCTTGAACGACTGCTTCATCCCGGTCCACGCATTCCCGACCCATCACTGCTGCGCAGCCACCCGCCCACCGACGAACGGGTAGAGCGATTGCTGGCACTCACCCATCAGACCCCATCTACTTTAGGGGTGGTTGTGTCGCCACGAAATATGCAAAATCTTCTTGCACACAAGCCCTATCGACCCCGTTGGCACCGGAATGGGATCTGGTATTAAATGACTTAGCCCAGCCATACAGATTTTCTTTTATCTATGCAGACAAGACAAACACCACACGAGTTAATAGCGATGCCCAAAGACAGCCTGGATAACCTGAATGACCGTTTAAAGGCCTTTGCCCATACCCGCAACTGGGAGCAGTTTCACAACCCTAAAAATCTCGCCATGGCAATGATTGCCGAGTGTGCTGAGCTGGTGGAGCACTTCCAGTGGCTGACCCCGGAACAGAGTATGGACCTGCCCGAGGAGAAACATGATGCGGTGGCGCTGGAGATGGCCGATATTCTGATCTACCTGATTCGCTGCTCAGAACGGTTGGATATAAACCTGATTGAGGCTGTTGAACGTAAAATTGCCATCAATGAGGCGCGTTACCCGGTCAAGAAGGTTTTCGGTGATGCCCGGCGTGCTTCAGAATATGATGAATAACTGTTTCCCCAATCTTTATAGGGTGGAGTCAAAGCCCGTCTAACGCTATCTTTTAGAAAAACCATTACAACAACTCAGTTTTCAATTGGGAGTAGCGATGAAGAAGTACCAGTGTATTGTGTGTGGGTTTGTCTATGAAGAGGCTAAAGGCCTGCCTGATGAGGGCATTGCTGCCGGAACCCGCTGGGTTGATATTCCGGACGACTGGGAGTGCCCGGAATGTGGTGTCAGTAAGTCCGATTTCGAAATGGTGGAGATGGTTGCCTGAAAAGGAATAACTCTAGGTTACGGGTTAATAATAATGGATGATATTCTGATAGTAGGATCGGGGCTTGCCGGTTATTCGTTGTCCCGTGAGATCCGTGCCATCGACGCAGAGATTCCACTGCATATGATCACCACTGATAGAGGTGATTTCTACTCAAAACCGATGCTCTCTAATGGTCTGCAAAAGAACAAGACAGCTGAGTGCTTCCGCTGCCGAGATGGCTGAAAAAAATGGACTTGCCATTGATACCGAGTGCCGGGTATCCAAGATTGTCAGTACAGAAAAGAAGCTCCTCAGTGAAAAAGGCGAACATGAATACGGGTCGCTTGTTCTGGCTGTCGGCGCCCACCCCATCCTGCCTGTCATGCGTGGTGATGCCGCCGATCAACGTATTACCATCAACAGCCTCTATGACTACGCCCTATTCCGTCAAAGACTACCTGCACCGCCCGCACACATCGCCATCATCGGACCAGGATTGATCGGCTGCGAGTTCGCCAACGATCTTCTGAGTGCCGGTTATCAAGTCACTTTGATAGGCCCGGACCCTCACCCGATCAGTACCCTGTTACCTGAAGTCACAGGTAAAGCGCTGCAACGAGCCATGCAGGATGCGGGGGCTGATTGGCGTCTGCTTCAGACTGCGGCCATCATGGAGAAAGCGGATATAGGGTATCGATTAACACTCACCGACGCCACGATCCTATCGTGCGACCTGGTTCTATCTGCTGTGGGTCTTCGCCCGGAGACAACGCTTGCTGCTGCTTCCGGCCTGGATGTTGCTCGTGGGGTGGTCACCAATCGCTTGCTGCAATCCAGTGACGAATCAATTTTCGCGTTGGGTGACTGTGCTGAGGTGGCTGGATTAAACCTGCCTTTTGTCATGCCGATCATGCATGCGGCGCGGGCACTGGCTAAAACCCTGACAGGGCAACCTACCGAGGTGGTCTATCCCGCCATGCCTGTGATTATCAAGACCCCGCTCCATCCCATTGTGATTGCTGCGCCGGATCCGAAAGCAGAGGGCAACTGGCAAACCGAACAGACCAATGAAGGAACTCGTTGCCTCTTCCATGGCGTTGGCGATGACCTACTGGGGTTTGTAATCAGTGGTCGTTTTGTGGAGGAAAAACAGGCCCTATCACGGTGCCTACCGCCCCTGTTGCCGGCAAGCATCTAAACGTCGCCTCATCTCCTCCAGTCCTAATTCACGCAGCAGTGCAATATTACGTTCCGGGATCGCCTCCGGTTGTGGATAACCATCCAAGGCGTGTTCCAGGGCGTCTTCTCGGATCAGGTGAAACAGGGGGAAGGGGGAACGATTCGTGTAGTTTGCCGGGTCCTCCTCGTCACTCCCCTCAAAACGGTAATCGGGGTGGAAACTTGCCAGTTGCAACAGACCTTCAAGCCCCGCCTCGGGAATCACAGCCTCTAAAAGATCCAGCATTACCAAGTAATCATCGAAGGACTCCAACCCTACCGGCACAATGACCAGGCTGGTCTCTACTTGCTCTTGATCAAGAATGATCAACTGCTCCATCTCGCTTAGAAGCGTACGAAAAATGGTCTCCTGGTCTGTCGCCTCACAGGCGGTAAAGCAAATACGACCGGCTTTCAGTGGGGACGCCGCAAACGGACATAGATTCAACCCCATCACTGTCTCACTGACCCAACAGCGGGTTGCCTCGATTGCTGCCTCACTACTCATCACTACTCCAGTATCTCCACCGACATGCCAACCTCCAACTCACCCGGCTGCTGATGTAGCAAATTCTGTCCAAAATAGACCTGATCACCTTTGCGTCGATAGCCGGCCAGGGTCTTCAAAGGTTCAACACCCCGCTCTCCGGTCAATGGATCGACGCAGGTGATCGTGCAACGTGAGCAGGGTTTCACCACACGCAGCACTATATCGCCGATGCGGATCAGAGACCACTCATCCTCCGCAAAGGGATTACAACCGGAAACCACCAGATTGGGACGAAAACGATCCATCGTCAACGACTGAGGCAACCGCCCATTGAGGTCATCCAGGGACTCACGGGAGGTCAGCAATAGCGGAAATCCGTCAGAGAAGGCGGTCCGGTCCTGAGGTCCTGCATAGCGTTGATCCACCTGCCGGTTCATCCCATCAGCCATCGTCACCAGTCGACAGCCGTATTGCAGAAATTGGCTTAGCCATTCATTGGCCGGCGGATCAGCTGAAATGGCCAGGCAGTCATCATTCCAGACCAGGACCTGTAGCTGACTGGAGCTGCTCTGCTGTGGCAAATCAACCTCGATATCCGGCATACCAGGCGCCGTCAGCGAGATACCTTCTTCTGCCAAGTTGACACGAATAAGTGCCATCCTGGGCAACTCGCGCTGAGAGAGAAAGCGACCCTGTTCATCCACCACCATCCAGTGACGATCATATTGCAGCCCGTAATTATCGAGCTGCGAGCCCTGTCGCTCGATACCGGCAAATGACTTGACTGGATAGAGATGAATGCCTGTTAAGCGAATATGGCCCATGACAGACTGTTCCGAAAGAAATTTATTTCTGAAAACACGTTTTTCACCCTACATTCCTGCAGAGATCTGCCGATAGTGAACTTTGTAATGCATAACATATCACCGCCTGACACCACTTAGTCCGGCAATCTTGGAGGAAATTGTTCATGGATATCGTGCCCTATCTGAAGCTGATGGTGCAAAAAAATGGATCTGATCTATTTTTCAGTACTGGCACCCCACCCAACTTGAAGGCTGAGGGTGAAACGCGCCCGGTAGGGACCTCACCACTACAGGGCGGACAAGTACGGAAGCTTGCCTACGGGAGACGACCAGATCAAGGAGTTTGAAGCCACATACGAATGTAATCTGGCGATTTCGATTAGCAATCTGGGGCGTTTCCGGGTCAATGTCTATAGACAGCGGGGTGATGCAGCCATGGTCATCCGCTATATCAAAGGCGTCATACCACCGGTCGAAAAGCTAAATCTCCCCATCATTCTTAAGGATTTGATCATGGAACCCCGTGGACTGGTCCTGGTCGTGGGTTCAACAGGCTCAGGTAAATCGACTACCCTGGCATCCATGATCGAGCATCGCAATCAGACGCGGAATGGACATATCCTAACCATAGAGGATCCTATCGAGTATCTCTATACCCACAAAAAGTCTGTTGTAGATCAGCGTGAAGTCGGTATCGATACACCCTCCTATGAAAAGGCCCTGAAGAATGCCATGAGTGAAGCACCGGATGTCATCCAAATTGGTGAGATTCGCGAAATGTTCACCATGCAGCACGCTATCGCTTATGCGGAAACGGGCCATCTCTGCCTTTCAACTCTGCATGCAAACAATGCCAACCAAGCCCTCGACCGAATCATCAACTTCTTCCCGGATTCCGCTCATCAACAGCTCTATATGGACCTCTCCCTGAACCTGCGGGCGGTCATATCACAGCGCCTGGTGAAAGGGGTCAATGGGCAGCGTATACCTGCCGTTGAGATTATGTTGCTCACCACCTATATCTCCGAATTGATTCAAAAAGGCGATATACATGGCATCAAAGAGGTTATGGAGCAGGGTACCGAACGTGGCATGCAAACCTTTGATCAATCCCTGTATAAGCTCTATAAAGAGGGGACAATCACCGTTGAAGAGGCCCTCTCACATGCAGACTCCCGTAACAATCTCTCGCTGAAGATACGCCTCTCAGATACCGATGGCATTCAGGCACCTGGCAGCTTGGGAGTTGCCGAAGATCTTTTTTGATAAATGCTTGGCAGGGATGTTGATATAGTCAATTAATAAAACAACTATCGATTAGATTTTTAGCTTCTTAGAAAAATTTGTGGTTAGCGTTGAGAGACAAGCACACCACTAACCCATAAATGGATATAGGTAGTACTGGGTTTAAAAAAAGCCGCATCATGCACGAACAGGTTCACGGCCTCGTGCATTACTTGAGCCGAGAGAGCCAGCAACGGATTGAGATGGTTTTTTTATACGGATTACGGTGAGATCCCGCAACGCTTTAAGCATACTACCTAGGCTGCAGCAAACAATACATCCGGGTTCAGGAAGAAGGTATATCGACAAGCGTCCATTTAGTCCTTCTATATCACTGCTGTCCCATTAACTTCAGTAAATATTGTTGTAACCAATTGTCTTGAACTGGTTTATTTTGCCAACGGACTTGTGAGACATCA
>JAHXHU010000434.1 GCA_025656375.1 Candidatus Thiodiazotropha sp. (ex Ustalcina ferruginea)
TTAAAAACTGGATTCAATGAGATATTGGCTGTTTTGGATCATTCCGGCCAGAAATGCGCCTGTTTAGTCCCACAGGCGAACGACTGTACCTAAATGCCCAAGAGTTCCTATCAGTTCTTGGTGAAGAAAGCCCAACAAACCGGATGTTTTGCCAACTACTACACTATACCGGCTGTCGGCCCTCTGAGGGCCTTCAGCTAGTACCAAAGCGTGTACTGATTGATGAACAGTCCATTGTGTTCCGCAGCCTGAAAAAACGAAAGGTAGATAGTCGTGGCCGGAAAAAGCAACCGGAATACCGAACCGTGCCGGTGCCTACTGTACTGATAGAACATCTTGACCTGGTGTTTCATATTCGCACTTGCCAGAAGAAGTGTAAGGGTCTCGATAAGCTCCTATGGTCGATGAGTCGGCCCACGGCCTACCGGTTGGTCAAGCGTGTGATGGATCGCGCAGGCATAAAGGGAAAGCAGGCTACCGGAAAGGGATTGAGACACGGTTTCGGCGTGGCTATGGTCACGGCTAAGAAGCCTTTACCATTACATATCTTGTCCCAATTAATGGGACACTCTGATACCAAGACAACCGAAATCTACCTGCAGGTAGTTGGCGAAGAAAAGCGGCAGATGGTCACGGATGCATGGAATGGGTAATTATATAATTACTGTTGCACGGCATGAAACGGTAGGCTATTATGATTAAAAGCTTCAAGCATAAAGGGCTTGAGAAATTTTTTACCAACGGCAGTAAGGCGGGGATTCAACACGACCACAAGTCGCGCCTGGAAGAACGGCTACAAGCACAAGCCTTACACACAGCGTTTAGCGTTGAAGATATGGACATTCCAGGCTGGCGCTTACACGCCCTAAAAGGCAACCGAGCGAAGCAGTGGTCAATCACTGTCAGCGGTAACTGGCGAATTGTGTTCGAGTTTTTGGACGGCCATGCCTATGTGGTGAATTATGAGGACTATCACTGATGAGTATTGAACAACATAACCCGATGCACCCAGGGGCGTTTATCAAATGGGTGTACCTGGAACCTAATAACATTGGCTCGAATGAGCTTGCCCGTCAGTTGAAGGTCAGCACCGGGCTGGTGAGCCGACTGGTCAACGAGAAAACCGGCGTGTCCTCTGAAATGGCGCTCAAGCTGTCCAAGGTGCTGGGCCGATCTCCTGAAAGCTGGATGCTAATGCAGGACAATTACGACCTGTGGCAAGCCAAGAAGGTGGTGGACCTCAATGAATACCAAGCGTTAAAGTTCGCGTGAACGAATCAAACTAGCGAGTATCGTATGGAAGAGTATATTAACGATAATTATCTCGTGTGGGGGGTTACTGGGCATATTAGGCGTTTATTTTTCTATTATTGTTTATTCGATAACTGGAAATAAATCTGCGCTTACAAGGAGCCATTAAGCAATATGCGACAGTTATATTATTGGTGGCGTCTACGCCATTGATTCTATGGATGCTGAAATGAACCAAAATAGAGGAAGGGGTTACAGATCCGGTGCGAGCTCGCCTGGGATCTGCAACCCCAGACGATGAAACATAATAGCAGCCTCCTTGCCCCTCAAATTTCTCGCAGCGGCGCGTCATAGCACATGGGTCACGCCGGTTGACCCCTACCCCTAGACCCCCTAGCCCGCTATAGGTGTGATAACTGACAACTAGACAGTCACTTCTTGATCAGGTCGTATGTATCGCTCCCTGGGGTTCCGATGCTCGGGCACGGGACGCGGTGTAGACCTAGCATATGCCAGAAGGGTGCGCCCAGGCGAACGGCTTACTGTGCCGTGATCGACCCGAATAAACCCGCCCTCCCGTATTTCCATCCTCCACTTGGTACCTGCGGTACCTTTGATATCCACAAGCACCTTCAAATTAAGGAGAATTGGCCGGGAGCCGCTAGTTACTGCGACAGTGATGTCGCTGTCATGCTGAGGCCAGGCACCCAAAATTTTCCAGGTTCTCACGAAACGCACCGTTCGGGAATCCGCCAATTTGGTATAGTCCGCAATCGCAAAGCCGATCAGATCTTCCACGGCGGTCTCGTCGTTTCTGCCTGCAAATGCATAGCGGGAACTGGCGGAATACAATCGGGGATAGATAATCCAGTGGTGGGCACGAGCCGCTATGTTTCTTGCTGCGGTGGGGTAATTAGCCGTATTGAGTCACACCTCTTTAGCAATTAAGGTTTGAGACAAGATTCGTCATAAGGCAATTCTGGCACGCCTTATCGGTGCATGAAAAGGGTAATATTCACTATGATTATTGGTAAACGGGAAGCCAGAGGTGAGTTTTACATCGTGCGCTATACTGATGACAGTGTACTGGGATTCCAGTACCGATCCTATGGATATCTAATGCCTGCCTTAGATGAAATGTTTGAAGACTATATGGCCGCAATGCGATGTTGTCGATATGATAATTCTCAAGGTGAAGTTCTGCTACTGGAAAACTTATAACCAAGGGCTAAAGATATTGTAATGGATGCTATGGATTTTGCTTTTGATGTGGGTTTTCAACAGGTTATCGGCCTAGTGGATGGTGGTTTGCGTTAATAGCAAATGTTGTGCTGACCATTTTTGCATTATTCTTTATTAATTGGCCTGGTCCTGATGGCTTTAAGTCTAATGACTCTGAATCAGAATAAGGTTACGCCACGAAGCGTAAAGTAACTAGCGGTTGAAAGTACCGCATCAAAAGCGCCGACTCAGCGCATTGATTATCGAGTCTTGAGTTGTTAACGGCAACGTTGATGATTAAGTGTAGACAGAGAGACTGTAGGCCAAAAGCGTAAGCCTAAGTGATTGAGTCCCGAAAATGATATCGTAGAAGTTGGCTGACGGTTTCCTTATGCCGGTAAGCAACATCAACATTCGCGCTACTGAGCAGTGGGTGTTGGCACTTCCGGGATCCTCGAACTTGGCATGCAGTTAAAGCTACTTTATGAACGTGGGAGATCCTAACAGTTCTTTTAAGGAAGAAAGTATCGGCCAGCGAATAAATAAAGGCGACCGAGATGATTGTTAGGAAGTCAGATCGACCATAGTACTCTGAGTGAGGGAGAGCCGTATACATGGGGAAGGGTCGTAGGTAAAGCCACCCTCAGAGGGGAAACGTTGATGGGAGCCGCAGAATCCCAGACAGATACGACCACAAAACTGAAGAGGATAGCTTGGCTATCTTCACGGGATAAAGCTCGTCAATTTGACTGCGTAATGCATCATTTTAACGAGTCGTCTCTTGAAGACTGTTTTCACCAGCAGGATGGAAAGAAAGCGGTGGGAATAGATGGTGTTACTAAAATGCAATACGCGGAACACCTGAACCAAAATCTCAAATCACTGATACAACGGATGCGCCGAATGGCCTATCGACCAGGAGCAACACGTAAAGTGCTGATTCCGAAGGAAGGTAGTCCAGGAAAAACGCGCCCACTGGGTATCAGCAATTTCGAGGATAAACTGGTTCAGATGATGACGCAGCGTGTACTAGAGAGTATCTATGACTCTGTATTCCTGGACTGTTCCTACGGGTTCAGACCGGGTCGCAGTTGTCACGATGCGATCAAGGCACTTCATCAATACCTGTATAGGCATAAAGTCTTGATGGTTATTGATATCGATCTAAAGAGCTATTTTGATACCATTGACCATCAATTGCTGGAAGGTATGTTAAGAAACAAAATCAACGATGAACGTTTTATGCGTTACATCAATCGTATGTTTCGAGCAGGTGTACTTTCTGGGGGGGAGTTATCCGTTAGCGAGGAAGGGGTTCCGCAGGGCAGTATCTGTAGCCCCATCCTTTCCAACATCTTCGCCCATTATGTGATTGATGAATGGTTTCAAGATGTGGTAAAGCAACGCTGTCGAGGAGAAGTGGAACTCTTCCGCTACTGTGATGACGCGGTGATTGCCTGCCAATATGAGGGAGATGCACAGCGCATAGTCCATACACTGGCAAAACGTCTGGCGAAATACAAATTGCAGCTCAACGAGGATAAAACCCGTTGTGTGCGCTTCTCCCAAAGAGAAGTCTCGCAATAAGGCAAGAGACGTTCGACTTTTTGGGTTTTACTTTCTATCTTGGGCGGTCCCGTAAGGGACATTACATTCCCATGGTGAAAACCAGCGGTAAACGTCTGCGAGTGAAGCTTAAAAGAGTCAGTGAATGGGCTAGAGGCGCGAGACACAAATACAAGTCGATGGAGCTGTGGCGGATATTCTGCGCTAAACCACGGGGTCATATTCAATACTACGGCGTATCCTTCAACATGAGATATGTAACTCGTTTCCTTGAAGCGGCGAAACGCATTCTCTTTAAATGGCTCAACCGACGAAGTGACCGAAGGTCATTCAATTGGGAGCAGTTCAACTTGTTCTTACAAGCCAATCCGCTGCCAGAGGCCAAAGTACACCATGCATTATTTTAGTGCCATAGACCAGGTGAATGGATTTATCGTGAGCCCAGTGCGGGAAATCCGCACGCTGGGATCTAACGAGGGAGGAGTTCGGGTGACCGGCTCCTCTACTCTGTGAAATACGTTCGAGGATTGATCGTTACAAGTAAGGCTAGAAACTTGTCTCTCCACCCTCGTACCATTTCACCGGGACGCCGGAGAGGGCCTCTCCTTTCTCCCTGCCGACGCTATAGGTCTCTTGAAAGTAGAGAGAGTGGGTACGGTCTTCGGTCATAAAATGGGGATGCATGGAGCAGACCATGTTCTCAGGCAGGATGAAGTCGAATCCCTCGCCGATACGGGGCATTTCGATCATGGTCATGCCGATGGAATGTCCACAGACATGACCGGAGCGATAACCCCGATCGAAGATAGGCTTCATGCATGCCTTGGCAACCGCTTCGGCATTGTTACCCGCCTTCATATGCTCCTCGGCAAGTTCATGAAACTCCTGATAGGCCAACATCATCTCCTGCATGGTCTTATCCAGACCATTGGGGGCAAGCACCCTGGAGAACTCCACCCAGTGTCCACCTTCACCGGAGATCTCCAGGCCATACATCAGTGCATCGCTCTCCTCGACAGGGCGTTGGCTGGGGAAGACCATTTGCGGTGTTAGGGAGCCATTGGGACCTGTCAAAACCATATCCATGGTATTGCGGCCGCAACCGCGAGCGGCAAAGGCATGTTCTGCAACACCCATCAACTCGGCCTCGGTTTTGCCGGGGGCATAGGCTTGGATTACTTTCAATACCCCTTCTTTGTTGATCGCCATGGAATGGCGTACTGATGCCAGTTCCTCTTCGCTTTTTTGTGCCCGTGCATAATCGAAGGGAATTTCAAAGTCGACAAGCGTAAAGTCGCAGGCGGCAAGGGATGAATAATCGCGTACATTGATGATGTATTCGAGTCCGTAGATGCCGACTTGTTTTGCATGTCTGGCTTTCAGGTAATCAGCTATCCAATCGCCGCAGTGAGAGGGGAACTCCCGCTGCTCCAGAAAAGTTGCGCTGTGATCGCCTACCCAGGTGGCTTCCCGGGGGAAGACGCAGACAGGGTCACCTTCCAGGGGAATGACCACATACGCATAGCGATGCAGGATATGAAAGCCACTCATATAACGCACCGCACCTTCAAAACCACTGTATTCACTGCCGCTGACGATTAAGTGGTCAAGGCCATTTTCTTCCATGGCTACACGGATATTCTTATAGCGACGTTCGATCTCCGCCTTGCTGGGACGGAAATTATTGACATAGTCGGTCATGGTTTCAGGTTCCTCCATTCGTCCTCGCGCCAGGAGTATTCCAGGCCTTTGATGATATCGGTCATTGCCTCGTTCAAGGGTGTGGCAATACCAATCTCCTTGCCGATGCGTGCAATGCCGCCATTCAGGGCATCGATCTCAGTGACTCGCTTGTTGAGGACATCGGTGAGCATGCTGGGCGGATGTTGATAGGCTTTCTCCCGACCATAGTCCAGCAAGGCATCCGGGTCGCTATCCAGTGTGACGCCTAAGGCTGCAGCTATCGCTTTACCTTCATTGACCAGTTCACGCATGACCCCTCTAACGCCGGGTTGGTCGCAGGCCACCCCATGGGGCAGTCGGGTCAGTGCACCCATGGCGTTGGATGCTGAGTTGAAGATGAGTTTGGTCCAAAGTGCGCCACGGGCATCCTCCATGGGAACAATGTAGGCGCCACCGCGGTTAAGTGCATCGGCCAGCTTGTCGACTTCATCCATGCCGGCAGGTTTCGGTAAGAAGGGACTGATCCAGCTTTTACCGCCGGTGTCATGGTTGACTACACCCGGTTCAGTGACATGACCTGCGGGAAAGGTGGTACCTAGTGTAGTGTCCTAAACATATTATCCATTTTGCAATACAACCTTGGCTCGCCCCACTTTTTCCAGTATCTGATCAACGCTTTTAG
>JAHXHU010000428.1 GCA_025656375.1 Candidatus Thiodiazotropha sp. (ex Ustalcina ferruginea)
GCAACTGCTGAATTCATTTTTTCCTTCCTTTGCCATAAACCGGAACACTGGGGATTATAAATGAATATTTTATTCAGGACACTACACTAGCTACTGGTATTTCACCGGATACCAGAGATCAGTTCAGTCGCAGCGCGCTCCATGAAGCATCCATCAATAAACGTCCAGATGTCGTCAATCTGTTACTCGCTGCCGGCGCTAACCCCAATACAAGTGACAGCCTGGGTGATACACCTCTCCACTCCGCGGCAGGACTTGGCTATGCCTCGATCGTACGCAGCCTCATCAAGGCAGGGGCTAAACTTGAGACCAATGATGCCAACAGAAACACACCTTTATTGGTTGCTACTGGCAGAAAGCAGGGCGAGGCTGTTGCTGAGCTGATTCGAAATGGCGCCAAGGTGAATGCAAAAAACCGCAATAAACAGACTTCGCTGGATATCGCACAATTGCGACAATATACAGCCATTGCCAATAGGCTGAAGCGAGCAGGTGGCATTGCCACGCAGACAAAGAATCGAACAGCGGAATTCCCAGATCTCGCGAAGATCAGTCAATCCGTACTTCCTTCAAAGAATGAGGAAGATGAGGAGAAAAATCCCTTTGCTGACTGGAGTACCCTACACCTGGCTGCATGGCGAGGACAGCTACCGCTGATCGAGGCGCTTTTGAAACAAGGCTCTGAGATTAACAGTCTCGATCCTGAAGGACTCTCTCCTCTTAGCCGTGGTGTCTGGCAGGGACATAGTGAAGTTGTTACCCTGCTACTCTTTCAAGGTGCAGACCCTAACCTTGCTTCATCAGGAAGCCCTACACCGCTGTTCCTGGCCAGTCGGGAGAATAACCTGGATATGGTACAGCAATTGATCGACCATACGGCACAGGTTGATATATCCGGTAAAAAAGGAATAACTCCATTGCATATGGCCGTTGAGCATAGTAATGAGCCTCTCGTGGATTTACTATTATCTCAAGGTGCCAATGCAGCCAAGCCAACAGATGACGGTATCACACCATTGATTCTGGCGGTTACCAAACAACAATCGGCTATTGTCAGCACCTTGATCAAACATGGTGCAACTGTCGATCAGGCTGACCTCAAGGGCCGCACACCCCTCTATCACACTATCGATGCAGGCAATAAAGATATCTTCTATCTGCTGTTACGTGCAGGTGCAAAGATCGATGTGCAGGCAAAAGACGGCTTAACGCCGATGATGCGTGCAGCCTCCTTTGGTCATTCAGCATTAGTGAATGAATTGTCAAAAAATGAACAACAGATAGACAGGCAAAGCAACAACGGTAACACGGCACTGATGCTGGCAGCGAGAAACGGTTCATTGCGTACAATCGATATCATACTGCGTTATGGACCTGACATTGATCATCGTAATCAGGCGGGAACCACCGCCTTAATGTTGGCTGCAGAGCAGGGGCACATGGACGTTGTTAAGCGGTTACTGGATGTTAAAGCCAACGCACATCAAATCAACCTGCGTCGAGAGAGTGCAGTCGATCTGGCTAGACGTAGTGGGCATGATGAGGTCGCAGACTACATTGAAAAGAATAAAGGTAGTGGAGGACTACTGGACTTTATGCGTTAGCTTGTTGTCCGTCCAACAATGCGGAATATATATACGCTTTCATCTCGGCTCTAAAAACTGATGTAGGGTGCGGCCCTGCCGCACCACAATGGCCAACCAGTAGTTCGGTACGGCAGGGCTGCACCCTACTTGATCACCAACCAGAAACATACATTTTGCAACAACCATTTGAAATAGTGTTTTCCGGATAAACAATTACTCCTCCCCCGCCTCTTCATCCAACTTACGCAGAAACTCAAGCTTTTCACCAATCTTGATTTCCATACCCCGATCCACGGGTTGATAGTAACTGTGGCCACGCAACGGCTCAGGCAGATAGCTTTCACCTGCCGCATAGCCATGAGGTTCATCGTGGGCGTAACGGTATGTTTTGCCGTAGTCCAAAGACTTCATCAGTTTTGTAGGTGCATTGCGTAGGGCGAGCGGCACCTCAAGGGAGCCAGATGCTTTGGCATCGGCAAGCGCCGCTTTCCAGGCAGTATAAACAGCATTACTCTTTGGCGCACAGGCCATGTAGACCACGGCCTGTGCGATGGCCAATTCACCTTCCGGACTGCCCAGTCTCTGCTGCGTATCCCAACTATTGATTGCCAACTGCAAAGCTCGCGGATCGACATTGCCGATATCCTCGGAGGCCATGCGGACCACTCGACGACAGATATACAGTGGATCGCAACCACCATCGATCATACGCGCCAGCCAATAGAGTGCTGCATCCGGCGCAGACCCCCTGACCGATTTATGCAACGCTGAAATCTGATCATAAAAGGCCTCCCCTCCTTTGTCGAAACGGCGCAGTGTGCCACTGGCCACCTCCTTTACAATCTGACGACTGATCTCCCCCGACTCGGTCAAATCAACTGCAATCTCCAACAGATTCAATGCTCGCCTTGCATCACCATCGGCCGCTTCTGCCAATAAGGCTCGGGCTGTTTGGTTAATACTCAGACCCTGCTTACCTAATCCGTTATGGGTATCACTCAAGGCCTGATCGATGATGCGCTCCAGCTCTTCCGAGGTCAGTATCTTAAGGACATAGGTACGGGCACGGGAAAGCAGGGCATTATTCAGTTCGAAAGAGGGGTTCTCTGTAGTGGCACCGATGAAGACCACTGTGCCATCCTCGACATGAGGTAGAAAGGCATCCTGCTGAGACTTGTTGAAGCGGTGTACCTCATCGATAAAGAGGATGGTAGGACGTTGTTCCTGCTGTTTAAACAGCTTTGCATGCTCTACTGCAGCACGAATATCCTTAACCCCCGACAACACCGCTGAGAGGCTCAAAAACTGTGCCCCCGAGTGACGGGCGATCAATCTAGCCAGTGTTGTTTTACCGGTGCCTGGCGGACCCCAGAAGATCATTGAGTGGAGACGATCCTCCTCAATGGCGCGCCTAAGGGGCTTACTCTCCGAGATGATATGCGATTGTCCGACAAACATCTCCAATGTCCGGGGGCGCATACGATCAGCAAGGGGACGGTTCTCTCCGGCCCCTTCATGGGCAAAGAGATCCTGGTTGCTCATAGGTCTCCGATCAGATCCACCATAGATGGAGGTACAAACTTAAACAGAGCATCATTGAGGGTTGGATTACGCTGGACATTGTCGAAAAAAAATCGGGTTGTCTGACCAAAGTTATCAACCATTACCATGCGTTGCAGACGATTGTCATTGAGTGCTAAACGGACAGATGCAAATTGAGCCTCCTTCTCTTTAGGTAACAACTCAACCCAGCTAAGGCCATCCTGCTCACCTAAATCATTGACCTGAAAATGATCAGTGATGGGAGCGAGATCACTGAGCAACTGTGCAGGCGTACCCTTCAACGCCGCTTGTTGACTGAGATGGGATACCTGTTCCAATTCGATGTCATGCAACCAGATGCGATCTCCATCCGCCACAATCAACTGTTCGCCTGGCGCGTCGTACTCCCAACGCAACAGACCAGGACGTTTCAAGTAAAACACCCCATGACTGATATAGACAGGGCCATCATCCTGCTGCTCCAAAGTCTGACGAAAATCAGCCTGCAGCGTATTGAGATCCTTGAGGAAGTGCTCGAGCTGTTGCGGGCCATCATCTGCCCAAATTGTTTGTGTCAGAGTCAGTAAAAAAAATAATAATGACGCTTTAAAGCTCAACTTCATTCAACTGCCCATGGTTAGGTGATCATTCAGTCTTTCGGCGGTGGCGGTGCCAACACGGTACGACTGCCATTAGTTTCCGCTGCTCCGACAATGCCAGTACGTTCCATCTCTTCGATCATACGGGCAGCGCGGTTGTAACCGATCTTCAATCGGCGTTGTACACCGGAGATCGAGGCCCTACGTGTCTCAGTGACAATGCGAACAGCCTCGTCATAAAGTGGGTCGTTATCCTCTGTATCACCACCCTCGGCCGGAAAACCGGGTATCGATTCGGTGGCTTCCTGGAGTATCTCCTCCAAATAGTCTGGTTGACCGCTCTCCTTCAGATGTTTCACCACACGGTGTACCTCGTTATCATCCACAAAAGCACCATGCATGCGTTGTGTGAGATTACTGCCTGTCCCCATATAGAGCATGTCGCCATGGCCCAGTAGGTGCTCCGCACCCATCTGGTCAAGGATGGTACGAGAATCAACCCGTGAGGAGACCTGGAAGGCAATACGAGTGGGTATGTTTGCCTTGATCAGGCCAGTGATCACATCCACTGACGGCCGTTGCGTGGCAAGAATCAGATGAATACCCGAGGCACGAGCCTTTTGCGCCAACCTTGCAATCAGCTCCTCAACCTTCTTTCTGGCCATCATCATCATATCGGCCAGCTCGTCGATAATGACCACGATATAGGGCAGAGGTTCCAAAGTGGGATGAGCCATCGCCTCAATAATTTCGGTCGGCTCAGGCTGAAACAGGGGATCTTTGATCGGTTCCCCATTTTTGATCGCCTCTTTGACTTTACGGTTGTATCCGATGATGTTCCTCACACCCAGGCCGGCCATCAGTTTATAGCGTCGCTCCATTTCCCCCACACACCAGCGCAGGGCATTGGCCGCCTCCTGCATATCGGTCACAACCGGGGTTAACAGATGGGGAATACCCTCGTAGACCGACAGCTCCAGCATCTTAGGGTCAACCATGATCATGCGTACTTCATCAGGTTTGGATTTGTAAAGCAGGCTGAGGATCATGGCATTGATGGCCACCGATTTACCGGAACCCGTTGTACCGGCAATCAGCGCATGGGGCATTTTGCCCAGATCGGCGCACATGGGATTGCCGGCAATATCCTTACCCAAAGCAAGGGTTAGAGGCGACTTGGCAGATTCATAGGTATCGGATTGCAGGATCTCACTGAGAAACACCATTTCGCGGTATTCATTAGGGATTTCCAGACCGATCACCGATTTCCCTGGAATCACCTCTACCACACGCACTGCAATGGTTGAGAGCGCGCGCGCCAAATCCTTTGACAGGCTACTGATCTTGCTCACCTTGGTGCCTGCCGCCAGTTTCAACTCATACAGGGTCACCACCGGACCTGGATGAACGGCCACCACCTGAACCTCTATATCAAAATCGGCGAACTTCAACTCCACCTGGCGCGACATGGCCTGAAGCGCCTCGGGTGAGTAGGCCTGGACTGTCTGTTTGGCGGGATCAAGCAGTGCCAAGGGGGGCAGTTCACTGTTGGGATCCGCTTCAAACAGTGGAACCTGACGTTCCTTCTCAACCCGTCCGCTGGCCTTAGGTATACTGATCACCGGCTCTATTCTGGGCTGTTTTCGGGAAACCGCCTTTTTCTGTTCCTTCTTGATCAGATCCACCCGCTCCTGCCGGGCTTTTTTCGCAGCCAATCGCTCTCGCCAGTGGATAAGAAACTGCTGACTCTTACGCAACAGCGCTAGCACTATGCCCCCAAGAAAGTCCATCACAGTAAACCAGGAGACACCGGTAAACAGGGTAAAGCCACTGAGAAACAGGGCCAACATCAACAGGGTACTACCGGAACGGCTGAAGGTGGCCTCGAAATAGCTACCCAGGGAAGCACCCAATGCACCTCCGGTCCCTGTTGGCAGACTTCCAGCCAAATGATGGGTGTGCAGTGTCGCCAGGGCACAGCCCGATGCAAGGGTGACGAAAAAACCCAACCAGCGTACCAGTACCAAGTTGATATTGACCGTATCGTCCGGATTGCGGCGACGAAAAACCAATACCGCACTCCAACTCATCATGATCGGGAAAAGATAGGCGAAAATACCGAACAAATAGAGAAATACATCAGCAAACCAAGCACCTGCCGGGCCACCCGAATTAATCACATTCATGGCAGGACCGGTGTAGGACCAACCCGGATCTTGGGGTGAATAGCTGAACAGGGAGAACAGCAAGTAGCCACTGAGACAAAACAGGCTCCACATGATCCCTTCACGCAGGGCATGACTGACATGGCTGTGGAAGGCGTTCTGGGCTGCGTTCTGTTGGTTTTTAGCCTGTACTGTCATGATAATAGTCTTTTTAAATTAAAATGTTACAATTATTTATTATTGTAAATTCACAGGTACTGCTCGCGCAAGGCCGGATAGATCAACTTGCCGCCGGAAAGGTTCACTGCGGCCTGCAACTGCGGGTCAGTTCGCCAGTCAGTTCCAACCAACCGTTTAAGATAGGGCATCATTGCTGCAGAGAGTGCCTGGCTTGCACTTCGTGGAACCGCACCTGGCATATTGGTAACGCAGAAATGTGTCACCTCATCAACCCGGTAGGTGGGATCCTGATAGGTGGTTGCCCGGGTTGTTTCAATACAGCCT
>JAHXHU010000179.1 GCA_025656375.1 Candidatus Thiodiazotropha sp. (ex Ustalcina ferruginea)
ATTAGGTGGAATCACCCCGATACAGAAGCTGGCTCAGACAGCTTAACAGTGACTACTTTTGAGTCCCATTATTAATGGGGAGATTACCAGGCTGTCTCGGATGTCATGTTGTATGAATAGATACTGTCCGCACATGAACGCAAACAAACGCAAATTTTTCTGGTTTAGATTCCGATCATACCTAACCATCACTCCTAGTTCTCCGAGAGAAGGCCGGCAAGAATGGTTTGGATAGGAAGCCAAAGCAACATGGGCAACACTGACAATCATTCGTGTTTATTTGCGTTCATTTGCGGATAATAAATCCAATGGACCTGGAACAGATCGAAACCAAATTGGCGGCAGCCCGCACCAAGTTGATCCTGGACAAACCCTTCCTCGGCGCTTTAGTCATGCGCCTACCCATGGAAGAGGCAAATCCTGATTGGTGCCCTGCCACAGCTACCGATGCTAAAAAAATCTATTTCAACCCGGAATTTATCGATCAGTTGAGTCTCGACGAAACTCAATTCATGCTGGCGCATGAGGCCCTGCACTGTGCACTTTCTCACTTCTCCAGACGTCAGCATCGTAGCAAACTGCATTGGGATATGGCCTGCGACTACGCTATCAATCCATTATTGGTAGAAGATGGTCTGAAAGCGCCTCCTGGATCCCTGTTTCTACCTCAATTCAAGGGCATGACGGCAGAAGAGATATACCCATGTCTTGACGAAAAAGATGATCAGACACCGCTCGACAATCACGTCTACGATCAAGACAACAGTAAGGGCTCCGGTAGCGGGAAAACAGAGCGGGATATTTCGTCAAACAACGAACAGACAGAGACGGACAATGAGGGTGAAGATAACGAGAATCAGCAGTGCGGTTCCGGCGCCACTGCAACGCAACCACCACCCCTTACCCCCGATGAAGCGGAAACTTTAAATGTTCAGTGGCAGCAGCGTCTTGCCGGGGCCGCACAACAGGCCATGCAGGTGGGCAAACTGGATGGTACCATGGCGCGCATAGTGGATCACCTACTGCAGCCACAACTTCCCTGGCGATTGTTACTCGCTCGTTATATGACCGCCATCGCACGGGATGACTTCAGCTATATGCGTCCCTCCCGGCGTGAAGGCGATTTCATTCTTCCCAGCTTACGCAGTAACCAGCTTGAGTTGGTAGTTGCCGTGGATAGCAGTGGTTCTATCCAGGACCATGAAATGGGTGAGTTTTTTGCTGAAATCAATGCTTTGAAGGGCCAGATGCGAGCCCGAGTCACCCTATTGGCCTGTGATTCCACAATTGCCGATGATGCACCATGGATATATGAGGCCTGGGAGGATTTTCAACTACCGACTCACATCACCGGCGGTGGCGGCACCCACTTCGAACCGGTCTTTGAATGGGTTGCACAACAGGGCCTGAGTCCCGATCTATTGGTCTATTTTACCGATGCGGAAGGGGCATTTCCCAAACAGGCACCTCACTATCCTGTGATCTGGTTAGTAAAAGGTAAAGAACCGACTCCTTGGGGTCAGCGTATTCAGCTCAATTGAGTGAGTATTTCAGATGCGGCAGGGCCTCAGAAGCCCCGCCAGCACCCTAAATCATAACCGCTTTTTAAGGGTAAAGGCACCTCGCAGATCACCCACTTTGTAGCCACGTGCCTGATCTGCTGGATAGAGTTCATCCAATTTGGCAGCCACCGGGGCAGCAAGGGATTCACCATGACATTTGGTGCAAACTTCAGCGGTGGGAATTGCCTTCATCATGCGAAAGACCTTGCGGCCTTTCTCCTCAACCACCTCAGCCTTAATAAGCTTCATCGGATCCTCTCCCGCAACCTTGCGATCCTCGAATTCCTTCAACGCAGACAATTCCCATGCATCCGGGGCATTATCAGGATTGCGTACCTTAATACTGGTTCTGGCTACTTCCCAGCCACTCATTTGCGTGTGGGCCTCGGCGAGACTGGGCACCACCGTGTTACAGGTTGCAATAGTACTGACCGGTCCGCTCTGTTTCATTCCCTTTACCAATTCGCCTTTGAGATCGCCAAAGAACGCCTTAATAACACCTTTACCCTCTTCGATATGAGCCTGTATGGCCTGATCCGCCTGCCCGACTCCGCTAACCAGCATAGCTATCACTATGACTCCAGTTCTGTTCTTCATCAATGAACCTCCATCATGCTATCCAATGTATGCCGGAGTGAGTCCGGCCGGTTGATCATGAGCGGCTAAGATTAAACAAATTGATCCCGCATGACCAACCCGTTAGTCTGCAACTATGTAGATGTGTTCGATTTGAATTTATTTGGCCCAGGAACTATCAGGCCCAGCAGGGAATCAGTTAAAAGCATGATAATCAAACAGCTGTTCGCCCAATTCGCTCTTTTTCTATTGACCACCTGGGTAGTCGTGACCACGACTGGCGCCACAGAGGATGAATCTATCCGACTGCCAGAGCTCGGTTCACCATCAGATCAATACCTGACACCTGGCGATGAAGCCAGACTCGGTAGAGAATTCATGCTCAGTGTACGCAAGACGGGACATGTCCTGGATGACCCGCAAATTACTGAGTACATCCAGCAATTAGGCGATAAACTCCTGAAACAGAGTGAAGCTGTAGGCGAGAAATTCACCTTCTTTGTGATTGAAAAACCCGAAATCAACGCCTTCGCCGGTCCAGGTGGCTATATCGGCATCTATAGCGGGTTGATCCTCGCAACACAGAGCGAGAGTGAACTAGCGTCTGTGATCGCTCATGAAATTGCCCATGTCACACAGAAACACCTGCTACGCGCTTTTGATGCAGCAAATCGCATGAGCGGCAAGACTGCAGCACTGATTCTGGCCTCTATACTGGTTGGTGTAGCCGGCTCACCTGACGCCGGCATAGCCATGGCCACAGGTGTCCAGGCCAGTGCCATCCAGGAACAGATAAACTTTACCCGTAGCAATGAGGAGGAGGCCGATACGGTTGGTATCCAGATACTTGCCAAATCGGACTTCGATCCCCGTTCTATGCCCGTATTCTTTGAACGTCTGACCCATGCCAGTCGACTCTATGAATCGGGTATACCGGAGATACTACGCACCCACCCGGTCACTACAAATCGTGTAGCCGACGCTTTGGGACGGGCGGAGAAGTACAGTTATCGCCAATTCAAAGGTAACCTCAGTTACTATCTTACCCGGGAAGCGTTGCGTGTCAGACAGTTCAAAGACTCCAGCAAGGCTATCAAACACTTTTCCAGTGGACTCGACGATGGACGCCATCTTAATCAGGAAGCCCACAAATATGGTTATGCCCTCGCCCTGTCAGCCAATCGTCAGTACAAGAAAGCTGAAAAGATCATCGAAAACATACTCCAGAAGAACCCGAGTCAGGTAGAGTATATTTTGACCTCTGCGATGATTGCGGGAGAAGAGGGCAACAAAGATAAAGCGCTCAATATTCTCGATACTTACTACAGTCTGATGCCGGAAAACTACCCCCTCGCCATTGCCTATATCGATGCACTCACTATGGCCAAACAACTCGGGGCAGCCCGCAAGATCACCCAACAAACGATTGCTCTACGCAATAACGAACCAAGACTCTATCGCATGCTCAGCAAGATAGAAGAGCTTGACAGTAACCAAGTTGAATCTCACCGCATGCTGGCCGAAGCTTTTGTTGCCAATGGAGAATTACGCCCTGCTGTGCAACAGTTGGAGATTGCCCTGAATACGGAAGGAAAATCCAACTTCTATCAGACATCAAAAATCGAGTCCCGTCTAAATAAACTACGGGACCTGCTGAAGGCACAGGAGAAGGCCGACAAACGGTAGTGCCGATAGCTTTTTTTTAAAAAAGAGCGATGCCCCACACAGCACTTCCCTATTGATGAAGTGGCAGATAGGCACACTATTCCTGATAGGTCATTCCGGTAAACCCTAATCAATGACACAATAAACCCAACTCCAGTATGCAGAAGACACTTCAAGAACATCACAAATCACTAATATTTCAACATTTTTCACTTGATATCACAGATTGTTTAGGTATTCTTACGACCTACCTGTAAAGGTATAACCTGTACCGGCGAGCCTATTTTTATAAGAATTACCGATCCGGTCTTGCCGTTTATACATGGAGGACTTAGTGCGAGAAGTCGCAACTTTTTTCGATAAAAGTTGTTCTAAAGCGTCTGATGTCGCAAGAAACGCCAAATTATTCGAATACAGTCTACCTCGATCGTGCGTTAAGCATGTAGGGAGCCTGTTGGTTGTTTCTCAGCGAATTTGTCTGACAAATGCAAACAAACAATGACGACTGCTGACAAAAATTGCACTCAACCCTGGCAGTCATGATGCAACGCTACGCTGAAGTTTTGCTAGATTGCATATCGATGGCACAACATCCGGGAAATGAAATTGACCAACCAACTCAGTTTCATGAAAACTGTTAATCACTAACCTTTCTCAGTCTGGAGAGAATGAATGAGCACTGAAATGAAACGCAGGATCTTCCTCAAGAGATCACTCGCTGCAGGAACGGTAGGCGTTGCTGCTGCAGCCGGCATACTGGCACCACAGCAAATTCTTGCCGCTTGGAACAAAGAAGCATTCGAATCGAAAGAGCTTTCTGGTGCACTGAATGCACTATTGGGAAGCTCCGAAACAGCAGAGTCTGCCGACATAAAGGTTAAGGCACCCGATATCGCAGAGAATGGCGCTGTTGTCCCTGTTACTGTAGAAACAGCCATGGAGGGTGTTGAGTCGATTGCAATCATTGCATCGAATAACCCTGTACCTCTGGTAGCAAACTTTGTCATGGGCCCAGGCGCTGCAGGTTTTGTATCCACCCGCATCAAGATGGGGAAGACAGGTGATGTGGTCGGCGTGGTTAAAGCCGGCGGTAAACTCCACAGCGCCAAAAAAGAAGTCAAAGTCACCATCGGTGGTTGTGGCGGTTGATCCGTACCGGAACCAACCCCACTAAACAGTATACGAGGAATTAAAAATGGCTAAATCGATCAAGATCCGCGCCAAAGAGAAAGGTGGTGTAACCACCGTTAAGGCCCTGATGACACACCCAATGGAAACGGGTGGTCGTACCGATAAAAAGACCGGTAAAAAGATACCTGCTCACTTTATACAAGAAGTTGTATGTAAACATAAAGGCAGCACAGTCATGATGGCGGAATGGAGTGGTGGTGTTTCAAAAAACCCCTACATTTCATTCAAGTTTTCAGGTGGTACCAAAGGTGATGAACTCGAACTCACCTGGACCGATAACACGGGTGGCAGCGATAGTATGACCAGTGCTATTAAGTAATAGTTGACTATGGAGTCAGGTATATCGAGAGGCTGTCAGTTCTCCTTGTAAAAGGAGCAAAACCCACCAGCCAAAAAAAAGGACGCTTCTGAGCGTCCTTTTTTTATTGACATTTACGTTAAGAGCGGTTAATGGCAGCCTACTCTTGGTCTTTTTCAGGTTGATTTTCTGTCTCATCAGCTGCGTCTTCTTCTAATAACTTTGCCCACTCCTCCTCCAATGAACCTGCTTCAAACTCGGCAGTTTCAGACACTGCATCATCCACATCGGGAATTTCTATATCGATCTTGTCTATATCATCAACCAGAGACTCCCCAGCCAGATCAGATTGCTCGGCCGTCATTGAAGGTTCCGACTCATGGATCATCTCATCGGCAATCTCCATGACTTCGTCAATAATCTCTGAGACTTCCTCATCCACTTCTACTGCATCTTCGTCCATGCTTGTGGATGCTGTTGAGGTCCCCAATTCTGAACTCTGTTCCTCAACATCCCCACTCTCCTCTTCCAGATACGACGTTTCCTGAAGCTCCTCTACCGTCATATCCGGTATTTCTGTGCCCGCATCAGATTGAGGTGTGTTCTCTTCATCTGCTTGTTCCACACTAATCAAGTCACTCTCGACCATCTCCTGTTCAGTAGACGGCTGTTCATCAATCTGATCTTGTTGCGGCGGAGTATCAACAGACTCAGGTTCTGTGTCCATCTCTGTACTAGCAGTTTCTGCAATCTGCGGTTTAAGATCTTCAACGCTATCCTCTCCATCAGAAAACATGGATGAGTATTCATTGAGCCTTCTGCCCATGGTATCCATGGTCACTCGCAGCTCATCAGAAAGCCTCTCATTCTCTGCCTTTAGATTGACTATCTCATCACTTCCACTAGCCGTTGATGCTGCATTAGCGGTTGGTGAGGAGCCGATGCCCTCCGGCAACGTCAGTCCTTGATAATTTAGTACCAGGTTTTCCACATCCACATCAATCTGCTGCAAAGGTAATCTCCCCATTAATAATGGGACTCAAAAGTAGTCACTGTTAAGCTGTCTGAGCCAGCTTCTGTATCGGGGTGATTCCACCTAATG
>JAHXHU010000150.1 GCA_025656375.1 Candidatus Thiodiazotropha sp. (ex Ustalcina ferruginea)
CTAAGCCGCTACGCGACAGCGGATACCTGCCCGGGCCCTACGCCTGCCGGGGTCTACCAACCTTCGCTTCGCTCTCCAGGGTTGGTAGCGCCGGCAATGCAAGCGGAACAGCTGATGAATAGATCGACTTCTATCCGCTTTTGAATAGATAAAGGAGGGAAAAATGACCTCGAAGAAGAACATCGAAGCCTTTTATCAAGGCCAGGATATTCTTGGTGAAACCTACAATCCTATCCAGAGCCAACGTTACAGCGAAGTAGCTACATTTATGCGTGCCCCGCAGGTAAACGATTTGAATCAGGTGGATATAGGTCTCATCGGCATCCCCTTCGACGGCGGCCTGACATGCCGCACAGGTGCACGCTCAGGGCCTCGGGAAGTTCGCAATGAATCTACTATGATGCGGGCCATCAATGTGGTAACCGGAGTACGCCCCTTCGAAATTGCACGGATTGCTGATCTGGGTGATGTTCGCTTCAGGAACCTGTTCAGCCTGGACCAGGCGATAAAGGACATCGAAAAGTACTTCGCGGCTATCGCTGAATCAGACGTCATACCGCTAGCTGTTGGTGGTGACCACTCAGTCACCTACCCTATCCTCAGGGCGCTGGCCGGATGCTACAAGGAGCCGATAGCCATCATCCATATCGACGCCCACACCGACACGTGGCCAGAATACCAGGGCTCGAAGTTCCACCATGGCGCACCCTTCCGGATGGCTACTGAGAAAGGCCTGATCGATCCGCACAAAACCATACAGATAGGCATTCGTGGAGGCCAGAACTTTGCCGATGGCCTCAATTACTCCTACCACCAGGGCATGCGCGTGGTCACCATCGAGGAGTTCGATGATCTGGGTTGGAAGGCCGTTGCTGAGGAAGCTAAAAAAATAGCGGGAGACAGCCCGGCTTACCTGACGTTCGATATCGACGGCCTTGATCCTGCCTTCGCCAGCGCTGGATCCAACCGGTGCCACTGCGCTTAACGGGGCCACTATTCTGTTTGAGATGCTCTGCCTGCTGGCAGAAAAAACAGCTGCACGGGGTATTTAAAAAACCATGGCAACAGCTCTAACATTGAGTTGGGCATCCGTATTTGGAGAATATCGCCAATTAGAAGATTCAGAGTAACAGATAAGGGTCACATCAGAGAGAAGGAAAGCCGTCTTGAATGCGTACAAAGCGGCTTTTTTGTACGCTACTGACATATAAATGACTTGTTCTGATATGGTCTCTAAGCACCTAAAGACTCATTATTTTCCTTCTGTTTAGAACTCTTCAAAGGTAGGAACAAAACATGTCTGATAATTCATTCTCGCTCGATGGGAAAACCGCACTCATAACCGGCGGGACCAGCGGTATGGGCCTCGCAACCGCATGTCGCTTTGTTGATCAGGGAGCTCGTGTGGTGATCACCGGTCGTCGTAGCGAAGGTACTGAGATCGCCAAAGAGATCGGTGCCGACTTCGTCGCTGCCGATCTGACTCAGCCGGAACAGATAACCAAGATGGTGGATGCCGCTGTCGATATCCTGGAGGGCATTGACATCCTGATCAGTAACGCCGGCGCGGTAGTGGAATTTACCGTGATCGAGGAGACGACCGACGAGATCCTGGAGAACATGTTCGATCTCAACAGTCTGGCTCACTACAGGGTGCTGCGCGCTGTGCTGCCACATATGCACGATGGAGGGTCTATTGTCTTTACCGCCACCCTGTTGACCGGTCTGGGGAACTTGGGTGAAACCGCTTACGGTGCTGCAAAATCCTGTCTGCTCAGCCTGGTCAAGGGTGTAGCGATGGAGCTGGCTCCGCGTGGCATCCGTGTCAACACAATCAGCCCGGGTGCGACCGAAGGCGCCATGTGGCCGGAAGATCATCCGCAACGTGAGCTGATAGAAACCCTGTGCCCGATGGGCCGATTTGCGGAACAGGATGAGATTGCGTCCCTATGCCAATTCCTGTCTGCCGATGCCTGTCGCTTTATCACCGGTACCAATATTCCCATTGACGGTGGCATCACCGCCGGTTTCGCGCCTCAGATGCTGATGAAATTCATGGGGACTGAAGAAGAGTAATTAGCCTCTTGGTGCGATCAAACTAAAAAAAGGCCCACAAGAATATTCGGACCAAAAGCTGGTCAAGTTTGCTCTGCCGGCTCGCGGTATAAAGTTCACCGTTGCTGCTACAGAGAGGCAGTGGAGAAGGTCAAGGCCATCACCGAGCGCTCATGTCTGGACCCCACAGGTGTCATGGGCCCTGTCAGCTCCCACACCCAATGCAACAGCATTCTGACCGAGAGTGTGAGCCGGTTGCCAACGATCAGGATGAGCGATCAGAACTGCTCTCCAGAAACGGCAATTGGCCGATCTCCTGATATAGCCACCGCCCCGCCTTTCCCTCAAGGTAATTGAACGCCAGCAACAGATCGACGGGGATATGGTAGCGATCTGCCCCCAAGTCGCAGTGCAACCGGTAGAGGTGACCGGCGGCGATTTCCTCTCGCACCATATGCTGGGGCACCCAAGCCCAGCCAATCCCCTGTATGACCAGTTCCAGCAGGCTGTACTGACTTTCAATTCGCCATACCTGACGACCGATCTGCTCACTGGCACGCGTCTGTGCACCCCTTGAGGTCAACACCAGTTGACGATAAGGTTTGAGGTCATCCAGCAACAGTAATTTTCTGTCGGCCAGCGGGTGCCCAGTTCCTGCTACAGCAATCAGGGCCATCTCCCCTATCGAGCGCAACCTGCACCCCTCCGGCGGCTGCAGCGTCGAGAGCAGCAATCCCATATCCACCCGCCCCAGCTTCACAAGTTCGACAATATCCAGCCGGGCTGGATTGAGAAGCTCCAACTCCAGTTGCGGGAATAGCTGCTCGAAGCGCACCAGCATTCGCTCCAGCTCAGGCCCAATGAGGGACTCTTCAACCGCCAGAGTCAATTGCCCCTCCTCACCCTGGACCATGGCATCGGCATGCCCCTGCAGATCCCGGGCCTGATCCAGCAACGCGCGGACCTGCGGCAACAGTGCCCGGGCTGCATCGGTCATCTCCGGTTCGCGCCCTGAGCGATCGAACAAATCCAGGTCCAGGTCCAGTTCCAGGTTTGCCACTGCCGTGCTCACCGCTGACTGTGCCTTGCCAAGTTGCCGGGCTGCCCCTGAAAAGGAGCCTCGTTCGCAGGCGCTAATAAAGGTCTGCAGTTGATTCAGAGTGAAGCGCATACCTATCATCCAATTAGATAGTTACTGACTTTTACTTATCTGATTATAGCGCATAATAACAGCTATATTGTAACGAGGAACAAGCCCATGAGACCTCCCCTGGACCGCCTGCGCCATACCCTCCTATTCGAGTTTCTGGCCATCCTGATTGCCGCTCCAATCGCCCATTGGGTGACCGGAGAGTCGGCCGTCACCGTCAGTGGACTGACCTTGGTGCTAAGCCTGTTGGCAATGTGGTGGAACTACCTATACAACTGGGGATTTGATCACTGGGAGCAACGTAAGAACTGGCCACGGCCGCGTCCCTTGAAGGTGCGTCTGCTTCATGCACTGGGATTTGAAGCGGTGCTGCTGCTGGTGGGTGTAGTGATCATCGCCTGGGGATTACAAATATCGTTATGGCAGGCATTTATGCTGGATTTAGGCTTTATGCTGTTCTTCCTGTTCTACGCACTGGTGTTTAATTGGGCCTACGATCAGGTATTCCCGCTGCTACCGTCATCAACGACAGCCTGACTCTCATCCGCCGGATATACTTTGACCCAACGCCCGCGAATCATATAGCGCCTCTTCAGCAGCAGTATCGGAGAGTTCAAACCAATGCTGGAGAAAACGGATACGCAGCATGCATTCTAGTCCAATCGGCTTTCTTCCCGCCTTCAGCGGGTTGGGATAGTAAGGTGCAATAACCTCACACATCTCTTCCCAGGGGATGATTTGTTCCATCACATCAAGAAATTGCTCTTTACGTGTCTTCTTACGGTATTTCTCAAATTCAGTCGCTTCAAGACTCTGTTGTTCATTGCTTTTCTGCTGTGTGGTTATCAATGTAACAAGGGTATACGGTTTTCGGAATTAATCAGAGTATCCCAAGGTAATATAAGTCCTGAGAGCTATGAGGATCAGATGGCGTTAACCGAACGGGTGTCAACTGAATTGAAGTAAGTCCAGTTAGATTGTTTATTGACTGCAGATTTCATTGTGTGTATGAAGTTCGAAAGGGGTGTAATTATTCAAATAATCTATCAATCCATCTTTGTTAACGGATCTTGAAAAGTAATAGCCTTAAAAAAGATCGCAACCATACTTTTTCAGTAAAATAACTTGCTCGAGCTCTTCCACTCCTTCAGCAAGTATTGGAATATTAAGATTCCGCCCAATTCCGATAATACCGAGTATTAATGCATTATCTTGATTACTGCTCAAAATATCATGAACGAAGCCCTTGTCAACTTTAATTTCGTCGATTGGTAACTTTTGCAAAACGCTTAATGAAGAATAACCGGTTCCAAAATCATCAAGTGAAATCAGATAACCATCGTATTTTAGTTCTTGCAATAGATTCTGTATCAGAGCCAAATCCTCAATAAATACATTTTCTGTAATCTCTAATACAATGTATGATGGATGAATTCCATATTTTCTGGATTTACTATTAAGAAAGGAGCGAAACCGTTTAGTGAGAAGTTATCTAACAGAAATATTTATCGAAATCCTTATCGGTTGCTGGATGTCTAGATTGTGAATCTCCAAAATTTCCCGGAATCTACTATCGATAACGAAATCACCAACTGTATTGATCAGCCCACTGGATTCTGCAATAGGGATAAATTTTTCCGGAGACACCATGCCCATTGTTGGATGTGCCCAGCGTATAAGTGCTTCAACTCCGACAATCCTGCCACTTTCAGAGCTGATTTGTGGTTGATACTCCATGTACATTTGATTGTCCGTGAACGCATAATGCAGGGCTTCATCAATATCTGAACGCTCATTACTTATCTGTTGCAGCTGTTCTGAATAGAAGGTGAAATCAGTATGAGATCGCTTGGCTTCATACATAGCTAAATCAGCTTGTCTCAAGAGTTCTTCAAGTGCGCTGTCATGTCTTCCAGAAATTGAAACACCAATGCATCCATTAAGGTAAAATTCCAATGAATCAACATAAATTTTTTCTTTTATGCTTTTAATTAGAAAAATAATAAATGCCCTGAGTTCATGGTTGTTGGTGTATGGTTTAATGAAGATGAATTCATCACCGCCTTGCCTAACGACAAGCGCCTCATCAGCACAGGCAGATTGCAATCGTTGCGCCAGCTGAACCAGAATTTTGTCGCCTATAGTATGGCCGTAGTTATCGTTTATATTTTTAAAATTATTCATGTCTAAAAATATCACCGAGTATCTGTCATTATTATGCGGATGCCAATTGGCGAAATGCCTCTCGAGATAGTAACGATTAGGAAGGCTTGTCAATTGATCGTGAGTTGCTTGAAATTGTAAAACTTGTTTGGAGGTGCTTTGAATTCTGTCGATATAACGAATTAGAAAAAACAGGATGAGATTAAATAATAGGAAGAGAAGTACATATTTAAGACTCGCTTTATAGTATTTATCTGTTATTAATGTGTATTCATGCGAAAGACTGGTAAATAGCTCAAACTCGTTATTATAAATAATGATATCTATAGATTCTTGATCAAGCCAGGGATCAAAAAAATCATATTGGATGATCTCCTCACTACGCATAAATGATTCAAAGTCCATACCTGATTGCATAGCTATTGCCTTTTTATTATTTTCTATGGCATCTTGTGGATAAGGGTTATCGTAGGTATTTTCAATACTGTCTGGAAATAGCGGTGGATCAGCGTATTGTGTATAGTATTCATTGTTATCAGTAGGGGCTTTCGTGACAACTATATATATACGGTCACTCTGTTCCATCATTTTCTAAGGATTATGTTTGCTTGTAAGGGAGATGGCTGTCGTAACGACAGCAACTGGTACGCCTTCTTTGTTCCGGACTGCATAACGCAGTGGGATAATCCAATCCTCAAGGGGTTCATAATAGTAAGTTCTGCCAAGTGTCAAGTTATCTCTGAGAAGCGCTTTACGGAAACTCTCTTCGGATTGTGGGTTATGGAGTATGTTGGGAAGAGTCTTTGGATTGAGATTGGAGGACGTGATGACTAAATCGCCGCTCGTCGTAGCCAGTCCATATGCAATAAAAACAGGGTTGTCACTTAATATTTCATCCATGAGTTTCCTGGAATCCACCAAGTGAGTCTTCGATCTCGTGATGTCATTTATGCGTCCCAGGCATAAAAGACACTCGATCTTTGACAGCCTATTCATGCCCCTGCCGT
>JAHXHU010000154.1 GCA_025656375.1 Candidatus Thiodiazotropha sp. (ex Ustalcina ferruginea)
ACTGTTATTCGGGGATCCACCAGATCCCGATATTTCACCACTTCAATCCAGGCTGCTATTCTCATGAATATTTATGGGACAGCAGTGACCTCATATATCTTTCATAAAATGAAAGCAGGTGTCGTTGACCACCTAAAAAACAATAATCATGGTATTTTATTTAAATCATGTGAAATCAGACTATTTATTATTATTGCAACTAGTTTCGCATTCCTTAACCTTTCACCCACTAACTGCTTCTCTAAAGAGAGTAATAACATTCTGATCTTACTAAGTGGAAATAATGATGTTTACCTCGACGTAGCTACGACTATTACTAATTCCACAATTAAACAATGCAGGGATAGCAGTCTTTCCTGTCAAGACACAAACTTTGAAATCAGTCAAGTTAATTCATTTGATGAAAATCATAATCATAAATACCGATTAGTCGTCACGCTTGGTATTAATGCAGCGATGCATGCAAGTGATAAACTTTCTAATAGCATTGTTCTATCAGCCTTAATACCAAAAAATAGCGCTACTTTTTATAGCCCATCATCTATTAATCCTACTCAATATTACCTCTATCTAGACCAGCCACTGCATAGAAGTCTGCTGCTTATAAAATCACTATCTGATCGATTTAAAAGTGTCGGCGTTCTTATAAATATTGAAGATGAAGCATCAACTAGCTTGCTAACAACATCAGCAGACAAACTTAACCTAACACTTGGTATTGAGAAGATTAACTCAACAGAACAGATTGGCGCATCATTAAACAGATTACTTTTCAATGTAGACATAATGCTTGCGATCCCAGATACATACATTCACAATAAATCTACCGTCTCCAATATATTATTATCTACCTACCGTAATCGAATTCCACTCATTGGCTTTTCATCCGCATATGTTAAGGCTGGTGCTTTAGCTGCTATTTATTCATCGCCAGAAGATATTGCACATCAGGTAAGAGACAATATCATCGATATATATTCAGACAACGCCATATCCAACAGCAAACAAATGGCCAAGTATTTTTCAATATTATTCAATTCAGAAGCAGCTCGCTCTTTGGGATTTCCAATTAAATCAGTTACCAAACTCAAAGATGAGATAATTAAAAGGTCATCTAATGATATTGAATAAACTCAAATCACTGCGCTTTCAAGCACTAATGATTGGCTTATTGCCTGCCTTGATTCTTGCATTATTGCTGACCATTTATTTAATCACTACACAACTTGACAGGCTTACTGAATCATTTAATGAAAGAGGCTTATCAATTGCCAATCAGTCTGCCGCGATCAGTGTTTATGGTATATTCATTAGAGATAAATCAATTCTGGAGATGAGTCTTAGACCTGTTTTTCTCCAAACTGACGTCCATAGCATTAAAGTTTTTGACTCATCAGGCTCTTTATTATCACACATGGTTAAACACCAGGATGAGATAGCCAGCAATCTAGCTGCGTTTACAGCGCCGGCAATTTACTTAATCGAAGACATTGACATTATCGACTACCCCGATCAGGACATTAATATCGCCAGACACAAAAATGATAACATGGGCTCGGTTATTTTGACATTAAGCAAAACTCGTTTAGATAAAAACAGAATCATCATTATACGTAACTCGATAATAATGCTGGCTATTGGATTAATATGCACTGCTATTTTTTCTCTTGCATTGAGTCGTTCCGTCATAAAGCCTATCGATAGGTTGACTCATGCAGTTTCTCGTATGCGTGACGGTGATCTCACAGTTCGCGTACCGGAAGTATCTAAGGGTGAAATAGGGAGTCTTGAAGAGGGCTTTAATGCCATGACAAGTCAAATACTCCGCTCTCACGAGACGATGAAACAGCAAATTGATCAAGCCACGTCTGAGCTTACCGAGACTATGGAAGCGATAGAAATCCAAAACGTAGAACTTGATTTAGCCAAAAAAAGGGCCCTATCTGCAAGTAAGGCAAAATCTGAGTTTCTTGCTAATATGAGCCATGAAATCCGTACCCCAATGAATGGTGTACTTGGCTTTACAAACCTACTGCTGAAGACAGGGTTATCAAACCAACAGCATGATCTTGTTAATACCATATCGAAATCAGCGATTAATCTTTTAGAAATCATTAATGAAATACTTGATTACTCCAAACTTGAGTATGGAAAACTTGAGCCTGAGACAGCACAATTTGATGTGCGAGATTGCTTCGAAGAGCCTACCGTGCTTTTGTCCCCATCTGCTCACGACAAGGGACTTGAACTGATACTATTGGTCTATTCAGACGTACCTAACACGTTAATAGGTGATGAAACACGCATCAGGCAAATATTGGTCAACTTAATTAGTAATGCAATTAAGTTTACCCATCAGGGAGATGTCGTCATTCGGGTTATGACTGACACTGAGACAAAAGATAAGTGTATTCTTAAGTTTTCAGTGACAGATACTGGCATCGGTATTGATAAAAAGGCACAACAATCACTGCTCGAATCATTCCAACAGGCTGATTCTTCAACAAGTCGAATATATGGGGGCACGGGTCTTGGATTGAGCATATGCAAGAAATTGGCTCAATCAATGAATGGTGATATTGAGCTTGTAAGCAACCTTGGTAAAGGCTCTAATTTCATTGTTACCATACCACTCGTAAAATCTACTCGCGATTTAGTTCCCAAAGAAAACCTGACAATAATGGGTTATAGCGCTCAAATGGCTGACAATCACAAACTTTCATACCTTGCCATTAAACATACATTGGAATCATTTGGTATTGATATAATAGATGCTCAATTCCCCATTCCTTCTGCTGATCAAGTCAGCATTATTGTGATGGGATTCGAAAATGGTGAGATTGAATCCGGTTTTGCAGAGGAAGAGATCAAAAGACTTCGTGCATCCAGCGACACGCCTTTTCTAGTTCTACTCAGCGCTTCAGAGAGGATAATTATTGAGCAATTTCAATCCTTAAGCGATGATTTTTACTTATCTAAACCCTTCAGCACTCATAAGTTTTTCGAAGCCTTGGATACCATGCTGTCCGAATACCAACGAGCACAGAAATTAATTGTCGAGCAAGACCTCGACACATCGCTTCCAGCCCTCACTAACTACAATATACTGGTAGTCGACGATAATGATATAAACCTAAAGTTGATCAGTACACTCATGCAAAACAATGGCGCTAACGTTACTGAGGCAGGAGACGGTTTAAGTGCGATTTCGCAAACACTCTTAAAAGACTTTGATCTCATATTAATGGATATTCAGATGCCGAAAATGAAGGGGACAGAAGCCACTGAATTTATTCGTCATAATGAGTCTGGTAATAAACATACACCAATAATCGCATTAACAGCCGATGTAGTGCCTGCCACCAGAAACCAAATAAAAGAGTCCGGTATGGACGGTTATTTAGTTAAGCCAATTGACGAACATCAAATGTGGTCTGTAATCAATAATATACTTAGTAGTCGTAAACCTGTGAGCTCATTTGACTATCAACTATCCAGTAATAGCGATAATATTGGGCCACTCAATCTACCAGCAGTTGACAACAAAAAGCTACTCGGTATAACGGGTGGTGATCAGAATCTTGCTGATGAGATGTTTAAGCAACTTTGCGATGAGCTGCCACAGCTATTAGATAGTATTGAGCTATATATATCAAATATGGACTGGTCCAATCTGAAAGAGATCGCCCATAAAATAAGGGGCTCTACTTCATCATGCGGGGTACCGGCTCTTGACTATTCAGTGACAATTTTCGAATCTTCCTGTGCCTCGAACGACCCCAAACGTTTGCATCGTGACTACAAGTTAATGGCTAAGGAAGTCAATAAACTACTAACTATTCGAGAAGCGGATAATGCGACCTAACCAGTCTGTCGGTATATTTGATTCAGGGATTGGCGGGCTTTCAGTTGTACAACATATTCGTGATTTACTACCTGCAGAAAGTCTTATCTATGTATCTGATAGAGCCCATCTTCCTTATGGCACAAAGGACAAACAGTTTATTCTTGATCGCACAGTACACATTACTGACTTTCTCATGCAAAAGAATGTTAAGGCTATTGTTATAGCATGCAATACTGCAACAGCAATTGCAGTTGCTGATCTACGTCGCACACTACCTATTCCGATAATTGGCATGGAGCCAGGATTAAAGCCTGCTGCAGCCCGAAGCCACAATGGTCTGATTGGTGTTCTTGCAACTGAAGGCACACTGGATAGCGGTAAATTCAAACGGCTCATGCATCAGCATGCCAATAGTGCTGAAGTCATCATCTGCCCCTGCCACGGCTGGGTTGAAGCCATCGAGCATGATGGATTAAACAATAGACATACCATTGAACTCGTTGAGCAACAGCTACAACCCATTCTGGATAGAGGTGTAGACACATTGGTCTTAGGGTGTACTCACTACCCTTTTGTTCGAGATATAATTCAAAGAGTGGCTGGAGAATCAGTTACAATCATCGATACCGGTCTGGCTGTAGCCAAGCATCTCCAGAAAAGATTAGCTGAGGAAGGTATTCTTTCAACGAATCAGGTTCCAGGTAGTGAAAGTTATTGGTGCAGTGCGCCAACCTACAAGACCCGTGAACTTATCGAAAAGTTACAGGGCAAATCCTGCGTCATAAATTCACTTCCGATAGCTGTTAACAACGACTAATTTGGATTAATTTGCGGAAACATTCACCTTAGCAGAAAAAACAAGTAGTCATGATGTGTATGACCTGCCCACCCATATAAGGGGGAGGAATTCATCAATCTATGGATTGTAAAGAAGGCGTTCGTACAACGTAAGGCAACGATCGATAAAGGGGCGCATATCTTTCGGCAACGGCAGTTGCTCCATCTCAATTGCAGCCAACATGTTCTTCAGATGCACCCCCAGGCCTGTATCACCCTCCATCACCAAGTGACGCTGAAAGAAGAGAGTATCGGGATCTTCCCTGCCACTAATCAACAATAGATAATCATAAACAGTGCCGGTTATGGTCAACTCTACCGCCCTGTCTCCCGCTTCAGCAATTGCATCTTGTTTCAGGGTCAGTGAATAGCTGAGACCGGCATCGCTAACCTTGATCTGTACAACCCTGTCCTCAAGGAAATCAAGTTCACCTTCACGCCGCTCATTGCGTAAAACCTGATTTAAGATAGTACTTAAGATTATGCCATGTGCCTTTTTCGGCAAAAGCTTCAGTGGCAGGGAAAGCGGCTTTGGCATCAACGGACGCCTAGTTACTGCTTGCATGGTAGTGTGCCTCATTGGAGATTAATTTTTCCAGCAGCCCTCAACCGCTGTATCATACCAATAGTGACTTCAATCTGCGAAAAACCCTCGTATGCCTACAACATCTGAATCCCCTTTCAATCCTGAAAATCAGGATACCTATGCAACATGGCGAGACAAGAAACTCGACAACTACCCAAAAACGGTTGGTGACCTGGTCGTAGAGCTCCATGACCCTCGCAATCTATCCCAATCGGAATACGACAAGCTTCTCTCTCTCTGTCAGAAGGCCAATATGGCCATATGGTCAGGCCTTTCCGGGCATGACGGAGATAAAGGCATCATTGCTGATCTCGGGTTGAGCTTTGGTCTCAATCGCCTGGATCACAACATGTGTGCGGATAATGACGCCATTACCTCATTGACTGTCCAGTCAGATGCACTGCACCAGGGCTATATACCCTATTCCAACCGCCCCATTGCCTGGCACACTGACGGTTACTACAACGCTCCCGATCAGCAGGTACAGGGACTATTATTGCACTGCGTCAATCCTGCGGATGAGGGTGGAGAAAACGATCTACTCGATCATGAGATCCTGTTTATCCAGCTCATGTCCCATAATCCTGATTACATCCGCGTCTTGATGCACCCACAGGCAATGACCATACCGGCCAATATTGTGGACGGTAAAGAGCTCCGACCTGCACGTACCGGGCCGGTATTTGCCATCTATCTGGATGGCCATCTGCATATGCGTTATACCGATAGAAGCCGCAGTATCGAATGGATGGATGATCCCTTGATGAAGGAAGCGATTAGTTATCTAAAGTCGCTGCTGAAAACGCCCTCACCCTGGCATTTTCGTGGAAAACTGGAAGCTGGCCAAGGGCTTATTTGCAATAATGTACTGCATACCCGTAGTGGATTCACAGATGGCTCTCAGGGTCGTCTACTCTACCGGGCACGCTACTATGATCGTATCCATCACTCTTGATGGTTCATCTATTTTGGCTCTTCACCTGATAGGGTGAGTAAGCTGTGAAAACCACCGCTGAGCGCCATGGAAGGCTGAAAGCCGAGGCGGTTAGTCCCCGGCAGCCGTGAGGCGAGACTGTAGACCCGCCGTGCCTTGCGCCAG
>JAHXHU010000115.1 GCA_025656375.1 Candidatus Thiodiazotropha sp. (ex Ustalcina ferruginea)
GTTGATCAATGACTTGTCGCGATTTCATTGTATCAAAACAAGGGGGGGTCAGGCCTTTCTCGTTAAGTATTTATGGGACAGCAGTGATTAGAGATAAAGCTAATGAAGACAGCAGTTTTCAAAAAACAGTACGAACCTTTGGTTATTGAAGATCGCCCTTTGCCTGTTCCAGGGCTGAATCAATTGCTTGTCAGAGTGAGGGCTGTAGGAATCTGCGGAAGCGATCTGCATGCCAGTGAGGCAGAATGGACCCCCTCAGGCATTGTGATGGGGCACGAGTTTTCCGGCGAGGTCGCGGCAATTGGTCCTGGTGTCAGGGATTGGGCGGTGGGCGATCGCATCTTACCCATGGTTAATGTCGTGTGCGGTGAGTGTGAAAACTGTAAATTGGGCATTTTCGAAAACTGCTCGCAGCTTGAAGAGATAGGTTACAACCGAAATCATACTGGCACCTACGCGGAGTATATCCTCGTTAGCGCGCCTAACTCCCTGCGACTGCCTGCCAATATAGGCTATGACGCCGCAGCTGTGATCGAACCTTTGGCTGTTGGATACGATGCGGTGCGTCGTTGTAGCCTTGAGATGAACGAAGCCGTACTGGTCATTGGTGCCGGTCCCATTGGACTTTCCGTTATACAGTGGTGCAATCACTTTGGTGTTGCGGATATCGCGGTTTCAGAATTGAATACCAATCGTCTCGACAGGGCGCGGGAGATGGGAGCAACACAGGTTATCGATGGTAATCAGTTTTCAAACCCGGTAGAAGAGTTTGAGCGACAAGTGGGTCGGCCTCCCAGTGTGATTTTCGAGGCGGTGGGATTGCCGGGCATGATACAGCAATGTGTTCGAATGGCGGTGAAGGATACACGTATCGTCATTGTCGGGGTTTGTATGCAGAGCGATCAGTTTGAGCCGATGGAGTGTATTGTCAAACGCGTTAGTTTGATTTTCGCAATGGGTTACAGCCTTCAGGACTACGCAATCATCCTTAGATTATTGGAACAGAAACGGATCATTGCCGAGCCTTTGATCTCTCACCGAATTAGCCTCGACGAGTTACCGGAAATGTTCGAACGCTTGCGCAAACCCACCGATCAGGTAAAGGTGATTGTTCAGCCATAAGTATTGGTTTTGTACAGACTACGACGACACTAAGTCAACGGAGAAATTGATGGTTACATTAATTGCCACTGCAGCCGGTAAGGTCGGCAAGCACATTGCCAGTAACATGATCGCTGCCGGCGACAAGCCACGCCTCTATGTGCGTGACTCGGCTAAAATCAAGGGGATATTTCCCGAAGGTGAGTACGAAGTCGCCGAGGGGGATCTACACGATGCGGAAGCGATTCGCGCCGCCATGGAAGGTGTTGACGCTGTATTTTTCCCCGGTCTTGATTCGCTTGCCGCCGACCTGAGCTATGCCGACCACATCATCAATGCTGCAATGGATGCAGGGGTAAAGCGTGTCGTCTTCCTTTCGGCCTTTATGGCGGACAGCAACAGCGATTCCCCATTTGTAAAAATGATGGGTACTCTGGAAGACAAGGTGAAAGCCTCCGGCCTGGAATACACTATTTTGGGCGCCGAATGGTTTATGGATAATTTTTTCGGTTATGTATCTGGTGGAGAGCTCAATATGCCTTTCGGTAAGGGCCAAAACAGCTTTATCGCGACCGATGATATCGGTGCCGTCGCCGCTGAAGTATTGAAGGGTCACGAGCATGTTAATCGTAGCTATATTCTGACCGGACCCGAAACCCTTGATCACCATCAGGTAGTGGCCATGATTGCGGAAGTTGTTGGTAAGCCCTGTTCCTACAATGCCTTGACGGTTGAACAGTTTAGGGAGAAGACCGAAGCTGGCGGCTGGGAGCCGTGGATGACGGAGCTATACGTGGATATAACCAAATTCATGCGAGACGGTATGGTTGCGGGGACCAGTTCTGATGTCGAGACTATTCTAGGTCGTCCGCCTATGTCGCTGCGGGAATTTGTCATCAAGTACAAGGAACAGTTTTCTGCGTCGTGTGAAACCAGTTGATTATCGTTATCGCAGCTCTTTTCCCGCCGCAACAGAAGCCACCCTTATTGCTCTATCTTTCAGCAATCGATCGTGTAGGATGAGACTACGGCTATTGAACGAGCCTGGTAGAGGAAGGGCTCTACAGCATTGTGCATGACGAGTTACTTTATTTCTGATAACGCGCTTTTCTTGATATCCATTCGATGCTCCAGACGCATTGCGCCTACAAAGGCGCGTACCCCGAGCGGAGCCAAACCGGCCGGCGGCCAGCTGCGTTTTTTGCGAGTGACAAACCACAAACGGCTGTTGTCAGTATCCTGATCTAGCAGCAGTTCCGCTATGGTGCGCCCGTTGAGCATTCCCATGCTGACGCCGTGACCGGCGCAACCGCTGGATAGTATGACCCGATCGTCATTACCGACGAAACCTAGATGCGGCACTAGATCCATCGTGACTGAAAGCGGTCCTCCCCAGGTCTGCTGGATGCGCACACCCTCTAAGCCGGGAAGGATTGCACGCAAATGTTTTAAGGCCTCTTCGCGGTTTTCGACATCGTACTCGTAAGGGCGTATCTCCTTGTTGGCACTGGTCTGAATATCTTTAAAATACCACATCACCAGTCGACCATCAGCAGTTGGCGTATAGCCGTGATAGAGACCAAAGGCGGTGTGCAATGGACACAGCCAGCTTCTGGAGACTGCCCGCTGCCACTGATCGGGGGTGAGTTTCTCGGTCACGTGCATGACCGGGATCATTGGCATTTGGTCGCGTTTGACTTCCTTGCCGATACCGCCGCCGAGCAGATGTGAGTAGCCATTGGTCGCCAATACGATACGATCGGCCGTGATGGTGCCGCGCGGGGTTTTAATTACCACCTTGTCTCCGTCGCGATCCATCCTCACGGCCGGAGTATTCTCGTAGATGTCAGCGCCGACCTCTGTCGCTAACCGTTTCCATTCGCGCACAAGTTTGCACGGTTGCATCACGGCAATGTTGCGTTCGTAGAGCCCAGCATTGACCATGTTGCAGTCGAGTTGTTGCTCCACGGCCGACTGATCCATCTAGGTGACGTGCTTCCCATGGCCTATCTCTTCGCTTTGCTTCATGAACTTTTTAAGCAGACCGACGCTTTTCTTTCCAATTCCAAGTTTTAGCAGACCGGTCTTGCGAAAATCGCAGTCCATCTGGTTTTCGCTGATTAGTTTCTGAACGTAATCAAAGCTTTCATCACAATAGTCGATCGCTTGCTGGGCTTTTTCCTTTCCGTACACTGCGCGTACTATAAATGGATCGATTCCGAACTGTGGAATCACCCAGCCACCATTTCGCCCACTAGCGCCAAATCCAATCATCTCACTCTCAAGCACTGCGACGGAGGTGGCGGCATCAGCTTGACGCACGTGATAAGCCGACGATAGTACGGTGAGACCGCCGCCGATTATTGCCACGTCGATACTGATGTCTTTGTTAAGGGAGGTGTTCGCCGAGTAGGTACCGCATTCATCAATCCAGAATGAGCGATTTGCATAGCAAGTCATGAACAGATCCTCATAAAGACGAGTGGAAACCTAATCTTTCGTATTAGGTGGCGTTTGCTTTAACAACTATAGTTAAGCCCAGGACTGGAAGAGTTGATAAAGTACGCCACATAATTGATGTTTTACGCTATTTGCAAACAGGCTTCTACCGCATGATCAGGTTTTCGGACAGCTTATATGTCGGCTGGCTACTTAGGTGGCTCGAAGAGCAGGGCCCCTCTTTTCGTGAGCTGCTCAACGAGATGGAGATTCCCATTCCCCAGGGCAACAGGGGTTATCGGGCTTGTGTGATGCCGGTTGCAAAATATCTAAAGCTCATAAATTGCTTGGCGGAAATGCTCAACGACGAGCACATAGGCCTAAGGGTGGGCATGGATATGGATTTACGGGACTACGGATATGCGGGTGAACTCCTGCACTATTGTTCTTCTTTGCGGGAGTGCTGCATCGGTTTTGAAAAATACTGCAAGACAATGTCACCGCAGATGCGGGCTCGTTTCAATGAGGGTAAGCGCACAAGTTTTCTAGAGTACGAAATAATGGGATTCGATAGTGATTATTGCAGGCATGATACGGATCTCAGCCTCGTAGCGACGCTACGCTTCTTTCAAACCTATATTGGCGACGGCTGGCAACCTGGCCTTGTGCAGCTCAAGCACAGCCATCCCCTGGATCCCGAGCGGTATTCAGCAATCTACGGGGAGAATGTTTGTTTCAATCAGCCGCGTAATGCGATCCACTTCCAGACGGAGGTGCTCGATACAACAGTTTCCGACACCGATCCTTATCTGTTGGCCGTGCTGCAGAAACACATAAATGAATTACTTGATCAGATAACGGCACGCGACCAATTAGTCAAAAGAGTGCGTTACAGCATTGCTTGCACCATCGGTACGGACAACTGCACTGCCCGCGAGATATCACAACGACTCTGTATTTCACAGCGGACAATGAACCGTACGCTACGCTGTTTTGGCACATCTTTCAGGGCGATGAAAGCGGCTGTGATGGAAGAGATAGCGAAAGCCGCCCTGGCTGAATCGAGCACCAGTGTCACTGCCATTGCCCTGCAACTTGGATATTCAGAGGTGGCAGCTTTCAACCACGCTTTTAAAAAACAGACTGGGCTTAGCCCATCGGTTTACCGAGCACTGTCAGCTCACCCGTAACAAGAAAAACTTATCGACTTTCAGACTCATCATGCTGCTGGAATGGATAATCTCCAAGTCATTAGTGTATCTGCATATTTCACCGTGAATTTGTACTGAAAAGTGAAGAGTTCTTCCGTAATTGCCCTTTGGTATTCTTTTCAAAAACAGCTCGTTTGCGAGGCTTTTTTGAGGCGGCACTTACCCGCTTTTAGTGGGAATTAGTCGGAATAAGGCCATTTAATGATTTTTAACCCCCCCCCTGCATCTCGAAAATAGGTTATTAAACCAAAATATTTGACAGAAGGCCGTACCGGTACTACGGTTCAGTTAAGCAAAAAATAGGTAAAGTGACCAGATTTAGAAGAATGACTAACAAAGGGGGAATCCCGTGGCGTTAGGTGAGATAGAAACAACAGGTGATTTACGCCGTACTCTGGAAGGCCGGAAGGAACTGACGCATATCCATGCGGCGGTAATCGACAACACCGGGCACTACTCACTGGACAAGTTTTTAAAGGGATTGGAGTGCGGCATAGCACTGACATCGAACTTAGCTAGCGCTGATACCTCAGATGTGATTTTTCTTATTGATGGGCTGATGGGCGGAGACTCGAGTTTCAGTGATGCGTTGGTCCATCCTGTCCCCGAAACCTTAAGAGAAATTCCTTGGGAGTCTCCTCGTCGTAACTTGCAGATTTTAATGGAGTATTCGGGTGATGCCGCTACTTTTGCCTGTCCCCGATCATTGTATAAAAAGCAGCTGGCTAGAGCCGAACAGATGGGATTTAGGCTAAATGCATCTTTTGAACTGGAGTTTCGTCTGTTCCGGGAAAGTCTTACTCAAGCCATTGAAAAGGGTTTTCGTGACCTGACGTCCTGTCCAGAGCTGAAGCAATATCTCGGCGTTCAACGCTATCAGTGCGATAACGACTACTTTAACGGTCTGCTCGATACCATGGTCGACATGCGTTTCGACATTGAAACCTACCACACTGAATTGGATGCCGGTCTGCACGAAATGGTGATGCGCTATCAATCTGGTATGCGCGCTGCCGACGATTGCAGCTATATCCGGACATTTATCAAGATCTTTACCCAGCGTTATGGTCGCCTGGCCAGCTTTATGGCGCGCCCAAGTGACGACGAGGACGGCAGCGGCCTGCACTCGCACATATCACTTCAGAAACCGGATGGCGGTCATATATTCTATGACGAGAATGCTCCGTACCATATGAGTGACGTGATGCGCCATTTTATCGGTGGCCTTCAGCGAAGGCTGCCGGAGCTACAGCTGATGCTGTCGCCGAACGTCAATTCATTCCGTCGTTTTAAGCCCTGGTTGAATGCGCCCGTTGCCACCTCTTGGGGAATCGACAACCGTACTGTCGGTCTGCGTGTGGTAGGTAACGACAGTCCAAACTCCATTCGGGTTGAGAACCGTTTGACGGGGGGCTGATGCCAATCCCTACTTCGTTTTGGCCGCAACCCTGGCTGCTGGCCTATGGGGAATAGAAACTTGTGCCGAACCGACTCAGGAGTTGACAGGTACTAGTGTAGTGTCCTAAACATATTATCCATTTTGCAATACAACCTTGGCTCGCCCCACTTTTTCCAGTATCTGATCAACCCTTTTAGTCCA
>JAHXHU010000152.1 GCA_025656375.1 Candidatus Thiodiazotropha sp. (ex Ustalcina ferruginea)
TACCGGGGTCTACCAGCCTGCGCATTCGCTATCCATGGCCGGCAGCGATTGACCGGTTGCTCTCGCTTTGCGATTTCAGCTGCCATCCCTTTAAACGCCTGGGAGACATGGGTCAGTTCATCGTTGTCGGGCAAGTTGTCTGCGGCAAGATAGTTGCCTCTTGCCAGCTCAAGCGCCACCTGTTTGAGGCGTGTCACGGGTGAGAGGAGACTCTTATTCAGTAGCCAGGAGAGTGCAGTAAAAATTAACAATAATCCCACTGCATAGACAACGGCGCGTTCTATCAGGATTGCCGTCATCTGTTGTTTTATAAGGGTTAATGAATGCGGACCTAGTGAAGCCGTCGCTGTTGAATTATCAGCTTGTCCTGTTTGTAGTTGATGGGCACGGGTCAATACCTCTGCACTGATCTAACGATAGTCCAGGTATCCTTCCACGGCAAAAAGGCAAAAGAATATCGCTGCCATAGCTGCAACAACTTTGCTTTTGAGCTGCATCTCACTACCGCAGCGCCCATCGCGCCGCGCCCCCGCACACTAGGACTGGAATCGGGTTGGACACCCATACTCATTCAGTTAAAAAGCTATTCATGAACAAGTGTTAGGGGCCGATTCGCTCCCTGCATTACAGCTCGCGTATCCAGATTAGACGAGGGGTTTTACTACTCCTGAACGTAAAGCATACCTCATTACCGAGATAGTTACACAAATTTAATATCTTACGGTATGTATATCAAATATAATTTAACAAAAGCTCTTAACTTCGAAAATCCCCAATAAATCATTCAGAAACCGCTGACCAAGGGGAGAGGGGCATAGTCGCTCACTGTCCGGCAGCAACAGACCCTTATCAACGGCACGCTCCAGCTGTTCTGTAATGGCCATCAGAGACAAGCCTGTTGTTGCATGAAAAAGCTCACTCTCAACGCCCTCCCGCAGACGCAGAGCGTTCATCATAAACTCGATCAGAAGATCTTCGGGCTGGAGTGTCCGATCACCTTGAGTAAACCCTTTAGAGCCCGCTGCAGCGGCAAGATAGTCACTAGGGTGGCGCCGTTTCCAACGCCTCTTGATGACGCCATCCACGGTTGTCAATTTGCCATGTGCTCCCGCCCCGATACCAATATAATCCCCAAAACGCCAGTAGTTCAGATTGTGTTGGCAGCGCTCACCCTGCCGAGCGAAGGCCGACACCTCATACTGTGTGAATCCTGACTTTTCCAACATCATCTGCCCCTGGCGCTGCATCTGCCAAAGGATCTCTTCGTCTGGCAGATACGGTGGAGATTGATGAAATGGCGTATTTGGCTCCAAGGTCAGCTGATAGTAGGAGAGATGTCCGGTTTCCAATGCAATGGCTGATGCCAGATCAGACAACGCCATATCGAGTGTCTGTTGTGGCAATCCAAACATAAGGTCCAGATTGATATGTTCGAAACCCGCCCGCTTGGCCCTCTCCACAGCAGCGTAAACCTCCTGTGTACCATGAATACGGCCCAGCGCCCGAAGTGCGTCTGCATTCAAACTCTGTACGCCCAGGGAGAGACGGTTAATGCCTACATCCCGATAACCAGGGAACTGTTCGGCCTCCAGTGTTCCTGGATTCGCCTCAAGCGTGATCTCTACCTGATCACTGAATTCGACCCGTTTCTGTATACCCTTCAGCAGCTGCCCAATGGCATCTGAAGAAAACAGGCTCGGCGTGCCACCACCCATGGAAATTGTCTCGACAGGGCGCTCACCGACCCACTCCAGATCTATGTTCAGATCCTTTAACAAGGCCTCTACATAGCGCCCGTCATCAATCACTTCTCGCATGGCATGTGAATTGAAATCACAGTAAGGGCATTTGCGAACACACCATGGGATATGGATATATAGAGAGAGCGGGGGGGGTTGTATCAATGGGGTGTTATACCTGAAATCAGGGCGCTCATTGTGAGGGCATGTCGGTTAAGCTGAAGATGGCAACTGTGTAGTCGGGTAAACACACCGATAGTCATCATCAGTACGATAGCATAATCAAGCCTTGTCTCGGGCCTGAAGATAGGAATAATCCGAGATGGCGCCCCATTCCCTTGAGCCCTTGAGGAAATCCATGTAAGAAGTGTATACCTTCTTGGCAAATGCGTCTTTGTTTGCCAACTCCTCAACCACCTCATTCGAGAATTTACGCAAGGTCTCAAGCACATCATCAGGATAGGTGCGGATATCGACCTTGTGCTTCTCTACCAGGGTCTTCAGTGCAGCCGGATTACGTGCTGTATACTCAGAGAGCATCGCTTGATTGGCGATCTTGCATGCATTCAAAACAATCGCCTGCAAATCTCTCGGTAGTGCCTCAAAGGCTTGCTGATTAATGATCGCCTCGAGGGTGGTACCTGGCTCATGGAAACCTGGATAGTAGTAGTATTTTGCCGCTTTAAAGAGGCCAAAGGCCAGATCATTATAGGGATTGACCCACTCAGTCGCATCGATGGTGCCTGATTGCAAAGAGGTAAAGAGTTCACCCCCAGGCAGGTTAACCGGTGTCCCTCCAGCCCGCTTGAGTACTTCACCGCCAAGGCCTGGTATACGCATCTTCAACCCTTTCAGGTCAGAGACACTGTTAATCTCTTTGTTGAACCATCCCCCCATCTGCATGCCGGTATTCCCGCCTGGCGCGGGAATCAGGCCGAAAGGTTTATAGAGTTCACGCCAGAATTCCAGCCCACCACCAAAATAGAGCCAACCATTCATCTCCTGAGCGGTCATCCCAAAAGGGACCGTGGAGAAGAACTGCCCAGTCTCAATTTTACCTTTCCAGTAATAGGCAGCACCATGGCCCAGCTCTGCCGTACCACGCGAAACGGCATCGAATACCTCAAAGGCAGGCACCAGCTCTTTAGCGCCATATACCTTGACATGCATGCGGCCGCCGCTCATCTCGTTAATTGACTCAGCAAGCCTGTTGGCACCGGTGCCGAGACCGGGGAAATTCTTCGGCCAAGTGGTTACCATTTTCCACTTGATCTTCTCCTTTGCCTCAGCAACCCCGACTCCGGTCATACCGGCACCCACAGCCAGGGTCGTGCTACCTGCACGCTTAATAAATTCACGCCGTTTCATGCCTCTCTCCTATTCCACTTATGCTTTAACCTGAATTCGTGAGTTCATCGGGGCGCATATTTATGAACAACCTCAGCAGGGTGATAGATTGGCATAGGCTACGACCAACCATTTGCTGCCAACATCTTCGAAATTGACTTGAACCCGGGCACTACGACCCTGGCCCTCTGCATTCAATACCACACCCTCGCCAAACTTGGCATGGCGAACTCGCTGTCCCAAATTAAAACCTGTCAACTCTCCGGTTTCCAGGTAGGGACTGCCACCATAAATAGGTTTGCTGATAGAAGGTCCAGCACGTACCTCACGCATCAACTCCGAGGGCATTTCACGAATAAACCGGGAGGGTAGGGGATAGCTATCGTTGCCATGCAACCGCCTGCTCTCAGCATGGCAAAGATAGAGTACCTGCATGGCACGCGTCACCCCCACATAACAGAGCCGTCGCTCCTCCTCCAAACGAGCAGGATCGTCAGCCGACATGCTGTGAGGGAACAGACCCTCTTCCATACCGACCAGAAAGACCAGTGGAAATTCCAGACCCTTGGCCGAATGCAGGGTCATCAGTTGGACACAGTCGTCGGAGGGATCACCTTGAGCCTCACCGGCTTCCAGTGCAGCATGAGAAAGAAACGAGGAAAGCTCGTCCAATCCTACCTCTTCATCTGCTTCATAACCGAACTGACGGGTGGCATTAACCAACTCCTCCAGGTTCTCCTTACGGTCGATTCCCTTACCGTCCCGACCCTTTTCAAAGTGGGCGGGTAAACCACTGGTATTGAGCACCTGCTCAACCTTCTCCGGCAGTGCGAGATTAGCCGTATCCACTCTAAGTTCCTCGATTAAATCAAGAAATCCCAGGAGTGCACTGCTTGCTCGCTTTGGCATGGCACAGCCCTTCAGCAACTCACCAGCCGCCTGCCAGAGCGAACAGGAAAAATCTCTGGCATGAGCACGCACAGCATCCATGGTCTTCGGCCCAATACCCCTTGGCGGCATATTGACCGCACGTTCAAAACCGCCATCATCCTGTGGATTACTGAGCAGTCTCAGATAGGCCAGGGCATCCTTGATCTCTGCCCGTTCGAAGAAACGCAATCCACCATAAACTCGGTAGGGGATAGCTCCTTGGATCAGTGCCTCTTCAAACAGACGTGACTGTGCTGTGGTACGGTAGAGAATCGCCGCTTCAGCACGCATATTGCCCTCTTCGATAAACTGTCGAATCCTCTCTATTACGAAACGCGCCTCGTCGATTTCATTGAAGGCGGCATAGAGATTGATTGGCTCTCCCACACCATCCTCGGTCCACAACTGTTTTCCCAGACGTGAAGGGTTGTTGTTGATCAATGCGTTGGCTGCATTCAGGATGTTGCCGGTGGAACGGTAATTCTGCTCCAGCCGCACCAAGGTTGTTGCCTGGTAGTGGGTCTGAAAATTCTGGATATTCTCCACCCGCGCACCACGCCAGCCATAGATCGACTGATCGTCATCCCCCACCACAAAGAGATTATTTCGAGGACCCGCCAGTAACTTTAGCCAGCCATACTGAATCGAGTTGGTGTCCTGAAACTCATCAACGAGGACATGCTGGAAACGTTCCTGATAGTGTTGCAGTACATCCGGTCGCTCGCGCCACAACTCATGGGCACGCAACAACAGCTCAGCAAAATCGACCAGCCCACCCCGTTCGCAGGCAGCCTGGTATTCGTTGTAAAGTCGGATCATTTGTTGTTGGTAGGGATCACCACCATCATCCAGATGCTGAGCACGCAACCCCTCATCCTTTCGTCCATTGATGAACCACTGTATCTGTCGAGGAGGCCAGCGGGCCTCATCGAGATCAAGGCTCTTCAGCAACCGCTTGATGAGACGAAACTGATCGTCAGCATCGAGGATTTGAAAACTCTGGGGCAGTCCGGCCTCATTCCAGTGGGCGAGCAACAGCCGATGCGCCAATCCATGAAAGGTGCCGACCCACATACCACTGAGTGGCTGCCCCAATAAGGCCTCGATGCGCTGACGCATCTCCTTGGCCGCCTTATTGGTAAAGGTGACCGCCAAAACAGACCAGGGTGAGGCTGTCTCCACTGCCAACAGCCAGGCGATTCGATGCACCAACACACGGGTCTTTCCGCTGCCAGCGCCAGCCAAAACCAGTAGATTGCCAACTGGCGCTGTTACCGCATCGCGTTGTGCATCATTCAGGGGATCGAGAATCGGTGAGACATCCATAACTCGGTATATTACTCATCCTGGCCCTGGAAAAGCCACATCCCATAGCCGATTTACCGCTATTTCCGTTAGAATTATCCTGATTCCGTGCTGGACTGCATGACAGGAGCGACCGTGGATCGATTGATTGCATCTCTCATGGGCCAATGGCCACGAATCAATAAGTACCATAAGCATTAACAATTGAGGTTCAGCATGCAGATTCTGGCTGGTGATATCGGTGGCACTAATACACGTCTTGCGCTCTATCACTCAACCCCCGCTTCACCCCTCGATCCTATCCTGGAACAGACCTACTCCAGTCAGGCCTATGACTCTGTCGAGGCCATACTGCAACAATTTCTCAAACAACCATCGGCACAGCAGATCGACCGCGCCTGTTTTGGACTGGCCGGACCGGTTATCGACCAGATCTGTGAAACGACCAATCTACCCTGGCGCGTCTCAGCCCCTAAGATCAACCGCCAATTCGGATTCGAAGCCACCTGGCTGCTCAACGACCTGGAAGCCAACGCCTGGGGTATTGAGGTCCTAGACAGCAGTGACATCTACACTCTCAATCCCGGTGCTGCCAATGCAGCAGGCAATCGCTCGATTATCTCGGCCGGTACCGGCCTGGGAGAGGCAGGGCTCTATTGGGATGGTCGTGGTTATCATCCCTTCCCCTCTGAGGGGGGGCATAGTGAATTCAGTCCCACCAGCCGCTTGGAATTCTCTCTCTACCAAGCCCTCTCCGAACGCTATGGACATGTCAGTTGGGAACGGCTGGTATCAGGTCCTGGGCTGGAGACCATCTACAACTTTCTAATCCGTTACCATGATGCTGAGATACCGACATGGTTGCAGCAAAAGATGGATGACATGGGCGTCGCACCCGCGATATCCACTGCAGGGCTTGATTCAGCTGACCCAGTATGCCGGGAATCCCTCGAGCTGTTTACCCACTTATACGCAAGAGAGGCGGGTAACAACGCCCTTAAAATCATGGCC
>JAHXHU010000022.1 GCA_025656375.1 Candidatus Thiodiazotropha sp. (ex Ustalcina ferruginea)
CTTCTTTACCTTGTTGATCTGTCTTGCAATCACCTTTCCTGTCGGTGTCGCAGCTGCAGTCTATCTTGAGGAGTTTGCGTCAAAGAACCGTTGGACCGATCTCATCGAAGTCAATATCAATAATCTGGCGGCAGTACCTTCCGTCGTCTTTGGTCTGCTTGGCTTGGCTGTCTTCATCAACTTTTTCGGATTGCCCCGTTCTGTTCCGTTGGTCGGTGGTCTGGTGTTGGCATTGATGACTTTGCCAACCATCATAATAGCCAGTCGGGCTGCACTTAAATCAGTCCCTCCCTCCATCAGAGAGGCCGCTCTTGGGGTGGGTGCATACCCTATGCAGACAGTGACTCATCATGTCCTCCCACTAGCTATGCCAGGCATGTTGACCGGTACCATTATCGGTATGGCCCAGGCCTTAGGTGAAACCGTGCCATTGCTGATGATCGGCATGGTGGCTTTTATTGTGGACCTACCCGGTGGGCCTGTTGACCCATCAGCGGTCTTGCCGGTGCAAATCTATCTCTGGGCGGACAGCCCGGAGAGGGCCTTTGTCGAACGTACATCCGCAGCAATCATGGTGCTGTTGGTCTTCCTTATCAGTATGAATCTATTGGCCGTCTGGCTGAGAAAGAAGTTTGAGCGACGTTGGTAAACCGGCGTAAGCGAGGTAACGAGTGGAAGAGCTAGTAAATCAAAATGGTGCTGTTACCAAACAGTTTGATCCAGCGATTGATGCTGAGATTGATATGTCTCTGGTGATAGAGAATCATGGCAGTGAAACGGTAGGGGAGATCAGCGTTGATGATCCCCGCGTGACTTGTAGAAACGTAGATGTTTTCTATGGTGATAAGCAAGCAATTTTTGATGTCAGCCTCGATATTGGCAAGAATCAAGTCATCTCTATGATAGGACCTTCGGGATGTGGTAAGTCTACCTTCCTACGCTGCCTTAATCGGATGAATGACACGATTGATATCTGTCGTGTCACCGGCCAAATAATAATGGATGGCCAGGATATCTATGACAGCGGTCTGGACGTGGTTCCGCTACGTGCCAGTGTAGGTATGGTGTTTCAGAAACCCAATCCGTTTCCAAAATCGATCTTTGACAATGTTGCCTATGGACCTCGCATTCACGGCTTGAGTGATAGTGATCAGCACCTTAACGAGATTGTGGAGAAATCGCTCCTTAAGGCGGGCCTTTGGGATGAAGTGAAGGATCGAGTTGCGTGAGAATTATACCATCGCAATCGTTACTCACTCCATGCAACAGGCAGCACGAGTAAGTCAAAGAACCGCCTGTTTTTACTTGGGTAAATTGATCGAGGTAGGTGAGACTGATCAAATCTTTACCAACCCCAGCCATAAACTCACTGAAGACTACATTACTGGCCGTTTCGGTTAAACCTAGATTCCGCAGTAACTTTACACGGACAACGGTCTTGTGAGACATGAAAATTGGTAACAAGCGTTCCTGAATTAATACAACACTCGTCATTCCGGCGTATGCCGGAATCCAGTGAATGTGGCAAAGAAGTTAAATGTTGTGACGACCGTATATTTACTCTATATATTAGGCTTTTAACCTGCTTGTACGTCAGGTATTGATACAGCTGGAGTACCTAGATTCCGGCATACGCCGGAATGACGAGCACCCACACCACAACACTTTCCCAGAGGGTTAGGGAGTTAACTGGACAGCAGTGATATGCCATATAAAAATAATAGAATATTTCCACAAATTCATATTCAACTGCGGATTCTAGGTTAAGAGAGAACACAATGAATGAAATGACCGATGGACATATTGTAAAGGCCTATAGTGAAGAACTGGATAGGATCAATCAGCTTGTCGTTGATTTGGGTGATTTGGGTGATTTGGGTGATTTGGGTGATTTGGGTGATTTGGGCTTGGATCAATTGCGTCGAGCAGTTAAGACGATCAAGGATGAAGATCCTAAAGAGGCGGGCCTTGTCATCGACCGGGACCGTGAACTGAATGATATCGACGTGAAAGCAGATGAGGAGATCATTCTACTGATCGCAAAACGTCAACCGGTTGCAAAGGATCTGCGTGATATCTTGACAGTGCAGAAGGTCATTACTGACCTGGAAAGGGTTGGTGATGAAGCGCGTAAAATCGCCAATCTGACCATCCACTTTTACGGTAATGGACAGTCACAACCTAGCAGAGAAATTCTGCGAGACATCTATGAAATGGCTTCGTTTGCAGATGAGATGCTGGCTATGAGCATGCGGGCATTTAACGAACTGGACACCAAAATTGCATTGGGAGTCATTGGTCAGGATCAATCCCTGTATGAGGAGTTCAGGGGAGCACTGCGTAGGCTCTCTACCTTTATCATGGAAGACTCACGCAGTGTAGGCCATGCGGTGGATATCGTACTCGCACTGCGGGCACTGGAGCGCATCGGTGGCCATGCCAAGAATATTGGTGGTCATGTTATCTTTCTGGTGACTGGCAAGGATGTGCGGCATGAAGATCTGAGTGTGATTTACAGCGAAGTGGAGAACTCCCTATAAGTCTCCCTGATCACTTGAGTGATGAAGTGTCGGCTGGCTTTTAGTGCGAATCAAAACACAGACTCAGCTAAGATTAAATATACTTGTTTTTTAAACTCGCTTTGTTTCTATTATTTATAGGCAAAGGTGGCCAGCCCGTATAGCAGGGAGCAAGTGTATGCAATCTGATCTCAGCATAAAGCAGTCGCACGCCTCGACATGGTCCTGGTTTGCGCTGGTGCTATTGTTAGCCTTCGCGATATTCTGGGCGCTTTCTGATTTACTGCGGCTTAGGCTCGAACTCTATTTGTTCATCCCGCTGCTGACCGGGTGGCTGGCTAGCCGACTCGGTTTTCAGCTCGTTTCGTTTCTGTCGGCCTTGGGAGCGATCACGGTTTTCTCTCTAGGTGAACGTTTGTTTCCTGCTTTGTCGATCAGCTTCGGTATCCCTTTTTGGATCTACGTTCTGGCTATGTTCACTGCCTTGGCTTTTGTTCGACCACGTTGGCACCTGAGCCTGCCCCAGCTTTTCGAAGCACGTTGGCAATGGCTGAGGTGGTTGCTGCTGATCGCACTCTGGATGGCTGTGTTCAAAGACCTCGATCTCCTGTGGAAGCTCTCCAACACCTTCCGAATCGGAGTCAATCCAGGTTTCGTGCTGCTGATTCTAGTACTTGCCGCGAGTATCAAGTGGTCTGTGTTTTCTCAGTGGTTGCGGAGAGAATATTGGCGACGAGACCATGCGTTGCAAGGCGTGTTGACGATGGGAGTCATCGTGTTGTTGGTGCTAGGGCTACTGTTCAATTTCCGCTGGAATGTGTTTGCTGGGCTATCGTTTGGATTCGGTTTTAAATCAGCTGATGGGTTAGTGCCGGTGATAGCATTCCTGCTCGCTGTCTCTGCTATTCTGGACTGGCGGCTGATACTGATGTTGCTCGTTGGGTTCTTCGCTAGTGAAGTTGCTGTCTCATGGCTCGGCGAAATGTTCGCAGCCTTATCAAATGGTGAGACGGATGCTGCAGACGGGGCCGCTGCAGTGCGAGAGGCGATCGGCTCAGGGTCACTGTCACGCACATACTTTAACTGGGTGGATCTAATCCAGGGGATCACAGCTGTACTGCTTGGTGTTGCCATAGCGCCCTTCTGGCGAGATCAGGATCACTCTTCACTGCGCATAAACCGTACCCGACTGTTTCTGATTCTGGCACTGGTGGTGCTGTTTTTCGGAATGCCAAACTACACCCAGTCTATTGGTAGCACTGGATTGATGCTGGTTGGGTGTGCTGCCTACATCATGGGTCTGATCTGGCAGGTGCGGGGCATTATCGCGGGGCCACTGCTTATTCAGATGCTGTACCTTCTTGGCCAGATCGTGGGTTGTATTGATGACAGCTGTCACGCAAACGCCTACGAGCTGGTGAATATCGCTTTCGTCGCCTTTGTGTTTGGGTTCTTTGGCCTACTCTCGAACCGCTATCAGGTGCATCCATCGGTCCCGAATGAGTCGGGAGTGAAGGAGGATGAGCCATGATCATCGATATATCTGCTTTGGCGAAGATGGTACGCCGAATGGATGTGTCGGCCACACTCAAATCATTCGTTGTTGTGTTCGCTGTAATGTTTGTATTGGCAAACCTCGTGAACATCATGAACTTCCTGATGAATTTCCTGCAATCGGGGTTGTTTGGGGATATTGATAGTGGTGGATTCGTGATCGCCTGGGTGGTCACGGCGATTATCGCAGCCTTTGGACCGCTGGCCTTCATTGTCTGGGACTGGATGGCGAGACAACCTTGGCACCATCTTGCAGCGATCAGCGGGGCGTTGATCGGCGGGATCGGATTTGCTGCGGTAGGATTTTGCCTGGGTGCCTTCGGTGCCAATGTGGTTGTCGAACTCGACACGGTGTTTTCATTTGATTGGTTCTTCCTGTTCGTCGTCATTGGGCTGGTTGTGGTTGCGTTGATCGGCTGGATGAGCAGCGAATCACAACAGGTTCGCCGCTTTATGGGGTGGGAGCTCATCGTTGTTGCCGCTCTGGGGCTCGGGGGATTTCTCTATGTGGTATCTCTGAGTAAGATGGAAGATCCAGAGAGTGCATGGGTGGACTATGTCGGGCTTGCTGCGACCGTGATCCTCCTGGTTGTTGTCGTCTGGCTGGTAGCACGCTCGGTACGCCATCGGATTGTTTTGTCCGGCGACCGACCGCGTGAGCTATTGGTGGGGTCGATCCGGCACAAGCGCTTCTGGGCGAGGTTGGCGTTCCTGGCTGGTCTGCCATCCTCCCTGTGGCACGCGCGGGCAATGCTGACGCCGGCGTTCTGGGCCTTTTTGTTGGCGCGCCCGCTGGTTTACGCTGGTGTCCTCCTGCTTCTAGACAGAATCGATATCGGGTTCAATATTGGTGTGACAATTGTACTCGGTATGGGTGCGATAGTGGGCGGACACGTGCTGTTTTATTACGCTAAACGTATGGCGGCCAGTTATATCTGGAACCCGTCACAGCAGAGCGATCCACGCCCACCGATTCTGTTTCTGCGCAGCTTCGAGGATGACCAACTGCGATTCAAGCGTCCGGGCTGGGACCTGGTTGGTCATTGGTTTGATCTCTGGTCCTTCAGACGCAACGCGGACGAGGCGATGATCGACGAGATTGCCCAGTACGGGCCGGTGGTCGCTCTAGGTATGCCGGGGGAGACCAGGATTCCATTCGGTGCGTTGCGCTACTACTCCAAACATGAGGATTGGCAGAGGATCGTGACTGACACTGCGAAGCGGGCCCAGGCAATCGTAATTGGAGCGGGTAGTACACCAGGTGTTATGTGGGAATATGAATTGTTGGCAAGGGAGCAGTTATTGGACCGGACACTGTTGTTGTTTCCACCGGCAGCAGCTGATAGCGGTGCAGGTATCTCTGCACTGGCTGCATTTGCAGAGGCCACCCAATCGGAGTTACCTCATGATGCCCAGGAAAGTGGGCATTTGATTGCGCTATTGGCCACCGACACCGGGCCAACCCTACTGACCGCTCAGAAGCCCGGAACGGCGGCATATGTGGCGGCGATGCGTGCCCATTTCCAACAAGTCACGGCCGCTCAACTGGCGGATCCGCTGGTACTATAGCCAATACCGATAGGTGTCTTATCATCAATGAGAAGCACAACATGAAATCGAAGGTGGGTTTTAGCCCATGATTTAGGATCCACAATTAATCCTGCCTGTTAGAATCTTGCTCTAAACTCTTTAGGTGATGATAACGGATGGTGCCTAAAATACCGGTGAAGAAAAAATAGAGCAAAATAATAAAAAAAATCATCATCATCGCAGAGGGGAATATACCCTGCACAGTACGTATGAGCATGGCCAACAATAACAGCAGGAAAAGCACCATGGCGGCTAAGCGGGATTTATAAATCAGTCCGGCAATGCAGGCAATTGTGATGATCGCTCCTGCAGTCATCTCAGGATGAGAGGCGAGAATGGAAAATGTCTGGTCCCCATGCTGCTGGAACAGCAGTCCAAAATCGAGGATCAGCCAGGCCATTGCTGCATAGGTAGCATTAACAATTACCTGTTCAGCTTTCTGTAGGTTCATGTTTAATTCGACCTTGAGGCTAGCCACACTTTTTGCCTGTTATTTGGTGGACTAGGTGTCTTTATAGTATTCTTTAAAATATCTGAAACATGACCGTAACTATTCAGCTCATTTTGCCATGACCGGTCACATTATGATTCATCGGCTTCCATAAAATCCGGATTCCTACCCTGAAAAAGTAATGACAACGCTTCCGTAGCTGACATGCCTTGCT
>JAHXHU010000257.1 GCA_025656375.1 Candidatus Thiodiazotropha sp. (ex Ustalcina ferruginea)
CAATCAGGATTCACGCTCGATTATCTCCCATGCACAGATTGCCAGCCGAGAAGCTCAAGAATCAGGTGGCAATCAAGTCAAGCTTGTTGAAGCGGAAAAACAGGTGCAGGAGGAAGGTGATAAGAACATCGACATGGGCTCATTGATACAAAAGGCCCTTGATGAGAACTATTTTAATATCTTCTTCCAACCTGTGGTAGCACTTCAGGGCTCAACCCAGGCTCACTACCAAACCCTGCTGCGTCTTCAGGAACCGGATGGCACACTTCACAGAGCCGCTGATTTCATTCCCACTGCGGAAGAGTTGGGAATGATCAGTAAAGTGGACCAATGGACTACCCGCCGTGCCATCAATGTTATCAATGAACATAAAATGCAGGGCAACCAACTCCATCTTTTTGTCTCACAATCGACCGACCTTCTGGAAAATATGGAGCGGCTGACCTGGCTACGCGAAAAACGCCGTAGTGGCCATATTCGTAAAGAAACACTGACCTTCGAATTCAATATCGTTGAAGTAACAAAAAATCTAAAATCCGCCAAGATATGTTTCGATATTTTAAGCAAGATTGGGATCACCTGTTTGCTGACCCGTGTTACCAACACGCCAGAAACAGAACGTGTCATCAGACACCTGCCCATAAGCTATATCAAACTTGATTACAGCTTACTGCACGATCCTGCAGAGGGAGGGTCTCAAACATCTTATCGAACTCGCACACCAAATTGACATCAAAGTCATTGCCCCTCAGGTAGAAGATCCACGCAGCATTGCTGTTCTGTGGAGTAGCGGTGCCGATTATGTACAGGGCAATTTCGTACAACGACCGGAAAACAACCTGATCTACGATTTTAACGAATCCGTACTCTGAGCCATTCACTGTTTCCAGCGTCGTCGCTACACTAGTGTGAAATGCTGCTGTGAGAAACCACGGAGCCATACCGCCATGCAATTGATCTTACACAAGACTGTTTCACTCCTGTTTCTGTTGCTTTTAAGCAATACGCTATGGGCCGAACCTAGGACTTATCCGAGGCCTGTCGAACCCCTCTACCAGGAGGGTGATGAACAACTCAGCTGTCGCCAACTGGAACAACGGCTGTCACATTTTGAGGCCCAGTCCTACAGTGACAAACCGGGTTTCCACGAAGATCCCTATACAGGCGCCTCTATCTGGATCGGTGCACTCTGGGTACCCGGGGCACTCACCTACTTGGGCTATTCCGGTATCGCCGAGTACAATAAAAATGACCGCATACACCATGCTCAAAGTCGTATCGAAGCCCTGCGACGGATGAAGGCCAATCTCCGTTGTTATGAGTACTGATGCCGCATACCCGATTTCGAAACCCGATTTACGTGAGGGTGATTACCGCTGGAGTGAATTGATCCAGATGGTGCTGCTGCACCGTCGTGAACTCATTACCGCTAACATAATTGCGCTCCTTGGCGCGATTGCTGCTGTGCCGGTTCCCCTGCTGATTCCGTTACTGGTTGATGAAGTACTGCTGCACCAACCCGGCAAAGCAACAGCGACCATGAATGCGCTATTCCCTGAGCATTGGCACGGACCGGTTCTCTATATCCTGGCAATACTGGTCCTTACCCTTTGCCTGCGCTTCCTGGCTCTGATATTCGGTGTGTTACAAACTTGGCAGTTCACGATAATTGCCAAGGATGTCATCTTTCATATCCGACGGGATCTGCTGCACCGATTGGAACGCATCTCGATGTCGTCTTACGAGACTATGGGCAGTGGTACTGTTGCATCCCACCTTGTCACTGATCTGGAGGCGGTGGACAGTTTCGTCAGTGTGACCACCAGCAAATTTCTGGTGGCAGCCCTGAGTATTATTGGAACCGCCATTGTACTACTCTGGATCAATTGGGCACTCGCACTTTTCATACTTTTTCTCAATCCCTTGGTGATCTATTTCACAACCCTCTTCGGACACAAGGTCAAACAGCTCAAGAAACAGGAAAACTCTGCCTTCCAGGCCTTCCAGGAATCCCTGGAAGAGACCCTCGATGCCATTCAACAGATTCGCGCGAGTAACCGAGAGCGTCACTATATTCGTCGTATCATCGATAAAGCAGACCATATCCGTCATCACTCCGCCGCTTTTACCTGGAAAAGTGATGCCGCCAACCGTCTCTCTTTCATGATCTTTCTGTTTGGTTTTGACATCTTTCGAACCGTCAGTATGTTCATGGTGCTCTGGTCAGACCTGACCATTGGTGAAATGCTTGGTGTCTATGCCTATCTTTGGTTCATGATGGGCCCGGTGCAAGAAGTGTTGAACATCCAATACGCCTACAATAGCGCTCAAGCGGCACTGGGACGTATCAATGATATGCTCCAGGTCGATCTTGAGCCGGTCTATCCCCATCATCATAATCCATTCGAGGGTAAATCTACTGTTGGACTTCGTCTAGAAGATCTCGAATTTGCCTACGGTGATGGTCCTCCCGTACTCAATAGGGTCAACCTGGACATCAAACCTGGTGAAAAGGTTGCATTTGTCGGTGCCAGCGGCGGCGGAAAAACCACACTCGTACAAATCATACTAGGCCTCTATCCGGTCAAAGGAGGGAGGGTTCTATTTGACCGCATACCCGTGGAGGAGATTGGCATGGATGTGGTGCGCGATCACGTGGCCACCGTCTTGCAACACCCCGCTCTACTCAACGACAGTGTAAGAATCAACCTCACACTGGGACGCGAAATAGCTGACGAAAAACTGTGGCAAGCATTAGAGGTTGCTCAGCTTAAGCAGACCATTCAAGGCTTGGAACAGGGACTGGACACACTGATTGGACGCTTCGGAGTCAGACTTTCAGGTGGACAACGTCAACGTCTGGCCATTGCCCGTATGGTACTGACCGATCCCCGCGTGGTCATTCTTGACGAAGCCACTTCCGCTCTCGACACCGCCACCGAAGGTGATCTCCATGCAGCGCTGCACCGCTTCCTCATCGGACGCACTACCATCATTATTGCCCACCGACTGAGTGCTGTGAGGCAGGCTGACCGGGTATTGGTATTTGAAGATGGAAGGGTAGTAGAAGAGGGGCGTCATGAGGAGTTATTGGAAAATAACGGTCTCTACACCAGTCTCTATGGACGACAGGAGCAGACCAGCAGCAGCTAAATGCAATGCTGATTATAACAACCATATAGGGTGCGACCCGCCGCACTATGCTGTCCAACCAGTAATCGGTGCGACCCGCCGCACCCTACCTTGATAATCTTCAATACAAAGTGGTCAGGTGTGAAGTATACGCAAAAGATACTTTTAGCCAGTATTACTGTCATTCTCCAAAGCCCAACGCCGCAACACTTGATATCGTGTAGCGGACGAACCGGAGTGGGTTGAAGATGCCAGTACAAATTCCCTGGCCTGCCAGGAAATAGATGTCGCTAATCGAGTTGGACTAACATGGCGTGCTTTTCTATAGAGTGTGACATGTGGTTTATAGGCTCGTTGTTCAGGTTCGAATCCGCAATCACGCAACCCGTCGTTTAGATGCTCTGCCAGTCGCTCCAGTTGTACAGGCGTATGATCTGGTGCGGCCCAAAAGATCTTCTGTCTGGGCCAGAAACCGGTATGATTGATGGTCAACTCAAAAGGGTCAACCTGAATATTATCAGCCACTTTTTCGATACACTGGAATTGAGAGGCTGTAACCTGACCAAGAAAAACCAAGGTCATGTGAAGATCATCAGGGTTGTGACGATGGCCTTCCCCCGGTGCCGAGGCTTGTGCCAAAGCACTTAACTCATCACGCACCCTAGTGCTGGGCCAGAGTGCAAAGAAGAGGCGTTGACTAACCATTACCCAATAGTTGCACAAGTTGCTTTAAGGCATGCACAACAGCTTGCCAACGGACCTGTTGACGGTCACCGTCAAACCACTCCTCGCTGGTGATCAGCGCCTCTTCCCTGATCTGCCAGGCAAAACAGACTGTTCCCACAGGCTTTTCTACACTGCCACCACCCGGACCTGCAATACCACTGATCGCTGCAGCCACATCTGCCCCGCTTTCACGCAATGCCCCTTGGGCCATTTCACTAACAATCTCCTTGCTCACTGCACCATACTGCTGCAATGTGTCAGAAGTAACACCCAGCATTGCCTGTTTGGCCTGGTTGCTGTAAGTCACAAACCCCCTGTCGAACCATTCGCTACTCCCCGGCAGATCAGTCAATGTCTTTGCGAGCCAACCACCGGTACAGGACTCTGCAACAACCAACCGATACCCCTGACGACGCAGGCGTTCGGCACATTGGCCTGTCAGTGCGTTAATGGCATCGACTGCCGTCTCATCCATCTACTTCAATTTTACTCTTAGGGTTTTACTTTTTTTAGGTCTCTCCTCTTCAACCTGCCAGGCAATGCGTAAATTGATACGATGCCGTTCTGCATCCTGAGCTGCCGTCACCTTCAACTGCAACAGGCCATCCGGTTGCATGACCATCTCGTCGTCTTCATCGCTTAAGGTAAGTTTACCTTTAGCGATACCTTGTGAAATTGATTTCAATAATGCCTGGATAGACGCTCTATCCTGCAGTGATTCGTGACGAAAATTTTTCTTGCCCTGTCTCATGAATTTTTAACCTGTCAGACAAATGATTTTTGATCAAACACCTTAATATGTGGGTAGTCGGTACTGACGCCCATTACCAAGCGCTTCGGATGGATGATGGTCACTGCAGCACCTTCCCCCGTCAGTCCCTCTTTTTTGCGGGTATGACGGTCTATAGTGGCATCGCATTCAAAGTGGATCATGCCTTTGCGAAGCATGATGCGCTGCCCGTGATAACGATTTGCATGCCCGTGAACAATGGCATGGATATCCGCATCACGCATCTGCTCCACCCCTTTGCGGGTCAACGGCATGTCTACATCCCGATACTTTGTTCGAATCAGATTTGCGAGAGGACCGTAGTAGAACTCAAAGATCTCATCATCGATACGCTCCTTAAACTCCTTGTTGATATATTTAATCCCTTTGCGGTTAATCAGTTTAGCCATCCTGTCATCGATGCCCGCATGGACGAACAGAAAAGAGCCCTGCCGATAGGCTAGTTGCATCTGTTTAAAGAACCAACTGAACTCACCATCGGGTTTCAGGAACAACTGTTGCCATTTCATGACGGCCGCATAGACCTGCCGTATGGTCAATCCTGCCTTCTCACAATCGACTTCGAAATCGTCGATTTTCTCCCTCAGGCGTTTCAATTCACGGGCCATCCGCTTATCCGGCATAACCCAACTGGCCATTTTGGGAAACTCCTTAAACCAGCGTTTTGGAGGATAGAGAATACGCCGGCAACTACGAGTCGGTGGTATACCCTTTAGGGCTGATTTACCTTGGAGATATTCATCGACAATCTCACGCAGCATGGGAATCACTTTACTGCCCATACGGATAAAGAAGTGGTCATGACGTGGATCAGGATCCATACCAACCGATGCAATACCTAATTTGATACGGATATCATGATTACCCGCAAGAATTGAAACTTTTGCCCCCTGCTCTTTTAATCGATGCACAACCCGCAACAAGCGTAAATTACTGGGCCCTTTATCGAAACAGTCACCGCCGATAACAAAGTGGGCCTGGCGACCACTTGATGTCAGCTTTAGATCCCGGTCTTTTTTTCCTGTTTTTTTCACCCCGCCAGATGCCACCAAGGAAGCGATAAATGCGTCTGCATCGGCATGGGGATCAGAAAAGAAAAAGAGCTCTCTTTTTGGCCATCGCCATTTTTCATGTTTCACGACCTCACTCAACAACTGTTCTGTTGAATCACGCTGCCCCCTCTCCTTAACGACAGAACGTTGTTTGCCCAACAGCCATAACTCACTCGTTGTCGGCAGTTCCGCTTCAATCCATTTCAGACCTTGATAGACCGGTAAATACTTTTGATGAAATTTAATATTGTTAGTGATGGATTTAGTCGACAAAAGCCTCTCCTCTTGAGCGGACTTTCCACTCTCCAGTCAGGTGGTGCCATGCCCCTGCATAGCGTCGCTCAAGAAACACGGGTCGGCAATGATACATGCTCAGGGCCGCTATCTGATGAAATTCCAACACCCCGAGGTGGTGGGCTGCATGACGAAAGGCGGCACCATGACCGACAAAGAGCTTGACCGTATCCACCTCGACTTGATGCTCTAGTGTAGTGTCCTGAATAAAATATTCATTTATAATTCCCAGTGTTCCGGTTTATGGCAAAGGAAGGAAAAAATGAATTCAGCAGTTG
>JAHXHU010000259.1 GCA_025656375.1 Candidatus Thiodiazotropha sp. (ex Ustalcina ferruginea)
AACTGCTGAATTCATTTTTTCCTTCCTTTGCCATAAACCGGAACACTGGGAATTATAAATGAATATTTTATTCAGGACACTACACTAGTAAATATGGAAACCACTCACAATGCTTAACAATCACCCTCACTGGCGAAAGTTGTTGATACTGCCTCCCATTGCAGTGGGCATCCTGGTGCTGATGTTCATGGCGGGTAATAAACAAGCACCGGAGAAAGCTGAACTGGGTGAACCCACCAAGTTGGTGCGTACCATCAATGCACAGCAAGTCGAATTGATACCAGTGGAGGAGGGTTATGGTGCTATCCAACCTGCCCGTGTCTGGAGTGCGGTTGCGCAGGTAGCCGGGCGAATTGTGGAAATCCATCCCAGGCTGAGAGATGGGGAGATCATCAGTGAAGACAGTCTGCTGCTGCAAATTGACCCGGCTGACTACGCGCTGAACCTGGCCCAGGCAGAAGCGGAGTTGGCGGAACTGGAGGTGGAGGAGGCCAATGCCAAGGCCTCGCTTTCAATCGAACAACGCAGTTTGGTGATTGTGCAACGTGAATTCAAACGGATTACCAAACTAGCAGCCAAAGGAACCGCTTCCCAAAGCAACGTGGACGACATTGAGCGTAATCTGCTTACCAGTCGAAATGCGGTACAGAACGTCAAAAACATTCTGGCGCTGATACCGACCAAGCGCAAGGTACTGCAGGCAAAGCGGACCCAGGCAGAACGAGACTTGGAAAATACCCGTGTACTGGCACCTTTTAACCTACGCGTTGCCAAGATGCGCATAGAAACCGATCAATATGTGGGCAAGGGTGAGACCTTGCTTGAAGGTGATGCTGTTGACCGGGTCGAGGTAATTGCACAATTCCCCATGGCCTCATTGCGTCGTCTCTTCATCGGTCGAGAGCAAACCGATATTTCTGCCGACATCCTGGATGGAAAACTGGCGGAATTTGTTGCGTTCCAATCTCAGGTCCGTCTCGATATGGGGACAACCATTGCTGAGTGGGAAACCGAGTTTGTACGTTTCAGTGACAATGTCGACCCAGAGACTCGCACCATGGGTGTGGTGGTTGCGGTTGATAAGCCGTTTGACAAGGTCAAACCCGGTATCCGCCCACCACTCTCCAAAGGCATGTTTGTTCAGGTTGTATTGCGTGGCAAGCCACAACCCAATCGCATTGTGGTACCCCGTTCCGCTGTCAGGGATGGTGCTATCTATCTGGCCGATGATGAGAGCCGGTTACGTCGCCAGCCGGTAAAGATTCTGTTTAACCAGGGTGAGGTCAGTGTTATCGCCTCGGGTATTACCGCTGATCAACAAATTGTCGTCTCTGACCTGGTGCCAGCGGTCAGCGGCATGCGACTGCAGACCAAACCGGACGAAGAGATAACCCAGGCCGTTCTGAATGCTGCCAGGGGTGAGCTATGATCAACTGGTTTGCCCGACACCCAAACGCGGCCAACCTGCTGATGGCGTCGATCATGATTCTCGGCCTGACTACCCTACCCGGTCTGCAGCGTGAAACATTGCCTGAGATTCAAAATGACAAGGTTGAGATACGTGTCATCTACAAGGGAGCCACAGCCGATGAAGTAGAGGATGCCATCTGCCGGCGTCTGGAAGATGCTTTGGAGGGCATCAGCAATCTGGACGAGATGGGTTGCGAGTCCCGTGAGGGGGTTGGTGTTGCTACGGCCGTGATGCTTGAAGGCGCGCAAATGACTCGCTTTCTCGATGACGTAAACGCCGAGATCGATGCCATCGATGACTTCCCGGAACAGGCGGAACTGCCCGTCATCGAAGAGTTGGGCCGGACCGAGCAGGTGATCGCCATTGCTGTGACAGGCCCTGAAGATCCGGTGGCGCTCAAGGCCTATGTGGAAAACATCAAGTCCACGCTTTTGACAAGGGAGAGTGTCGCCGAGGTCACCATTGACGGCTTCTCCGACCACCATATTCGTATTGAAATACCCGACTGGCGTTTGCGTCAATATGGACTCTCTGCCAGCGACATAGCCAATGCCGTGGGTCGTCACAGCGTCAGTACTCCTGCCGGTCGCCTTGAAGGGGATCGTGAAGAGATTCTGTTACGCTTCGACGATCAACGTAAACGGGTGGATGAGTTTTATGACCTGGTGGTCATTTCAAGTAGCAGTGGGGCCACTATTCGACTCGGTGATATTGCACAGATCACAGACCGCTTCGACCGTGACGAGGAGAAGATCACCTTCAACGGCCAACGGGCCGCCATTCTTAACATTGCCAAGACACGTTCACAGGATATTCTCAAGGTACTCAATACAGTCGAGACCTTCGTTGAAAATGAGAACCAACGCGCCCCCCAGGGTATCAAGCTATCACTTACCCAGGATAGAGCATCGGTCGTACAAGACCGCCTCGATATGTTGGTTCGTAATGGTGCACAAGGCCTGCTGGCAGTATTTCTTGTGTTATGGCTCTTTTTTAGCTTCCGTTACAGTTTCTGGGTCACCATGCCTTTCTGGGTGCACTCTTCATTCTGCCAATGATTGGCGTCACCATTAACATGATCTCCATGGTCGGTCTGCTGATTGGTATTGGCCTGCTGATGGATGATGCGATCGTAATAGCGGAAAACATCGCTTCACGGATGGCAAAGGGAGATAAGCCTCTGCAAGCTGCAATAACAGGAGTAACACAGGTTTTGCCGGGCATTGCCTCCTCTTTCGCTACCACCCTGTTGGTGTTTGGATCGCTGGCATTCATCACCGGGGATATCGGCCAGATCCTGCGCATCATGCCGATGGTGTTGATTATGGTAATCAGCGTCAGTCTGCTCGAAGCGTTTCTGATTCTGCCTCATCACTTGAGCCACTCTTTGGCCCATATGAAGCAAAAACAACCCTCTCGTTTCCGGCAGCGCTTTGAAGCTGGTTTTGATCGATACCGTGATAAGGGGTTTGGCCCACTGCTCGATCGTGCTATCGAATACCGTTACATGACCCTCGGCATTGTGTTGATGCTGCTGATCGTCTCGATTGCCATGCCGGTTGGCGGAAAACTGAAATTTGTCGGTTTCCCCGACCTGGATGGTGATGTCATTGAAGCACTTATCCTACTGCCACAGGGGACGCCGTTAGCACGTACCGAGATAATTGTTGGGGAGATCAGTGACGCATTAAAACGTACTAACCAGGCCTTCCTCCCGGATCAACCTGACGATCAACCACTGGTAGAGAACATCACGGTCATCTATGGACAAAATCCGGATGCCTATGAATCCGGTCCCCACGTCGCCCGCGTGGTAGCTGATCTGCTCAGTGCAGAAGTACGACAGGCAAAGTTGGATGATGTCATCAACCTTTGGCGCAAGGAGACCGGTGCACTCACCGATGTCATTTCGGTAAAATTTACTGAACCCACCTTCGGTCCCGGAGGACGCCCCATTGATCTACGTCTTTTGGGATACGACCTTGAGCGCCTGAAGATGGCCTCGAATGAGCTGCAATCCTGGCTCAACAGCCATCAGGGTGTGAACGATCTGAGTGATGATCTTCGCCCCGGCAAGCGTGAGTTGCGACTGCATCTAAAACCGGGAGCTGGGGTTTTGGGCCTTGATGCCAAGCAAGTAGCGGAACAGGTACGTGCCGCCTATCAAGGGATTAAAATCGATGAATTTCCAGTTGGGCCAGAGACCTATGAAGTAAATCTCAGGTTAACGGCGGATGACCGAGTGGATGCAGAAGATCTCTACAACCTTAGTATTACCCGTCCAAACGGTTCATTGATTCCCCTCTCAGTGGTTGCCGACATCGAAGAGGTCAGAGGCTGGGCCCGCATTAACCGCATTGACCGTCAGCGTGCGGTCACGCTACAGGGTGACGTGGACCGCAGCCAGGCCAACGCCCAGGAGTTACTCGGTCTGGCAAACGCCACTTTCATACCAGACTTGCTGGCGCGCTATCCCGATATCCGATTCGATGTACAGGGAGAGAGTAAGGAATCAGCCAAAACCGGCCAATCGATTGTTCGTAATGTGCTGCTCGGTCTGATCGGTGTCTATATGCTGCTGGCGCTACAGTTCAAAGGTTACCTGGCACCATTGACAGTAATGATGGTCATTCCATCAGCACTCATCGGTGTCATCTTTGGCCATATGGCCCTCGGATTGAATCTAACCATGCCCAGTATCGTCGGCATGGCCTTCCTGTTCGGTGTGGTGGTGAATGATTCTATCCTGCTGGTGGTCTTTATTCGGGATACCCGTGCAACCGGCATCGCCGTGGCGGATGCCGCCAAGCAAGCTGCCCGTGCCCGTTTCAGGCCGATCCTGCTAACCTCCATCAGCACCATTGCCGGACTGATACCGCTTGCAGCCAGTATCGCCTTTGGCCTGACAGCGGCCACCATGGTCGCACTGTTCCTGGTTCCTGCAGTCTATTGTATTTTGGATGACTTCGATCTACTTGGAAAACTCCATGATGAGACCGATGAGGAGAGCGTGAGCAGCGACCCACCCGATAGTGAAGCAGATTTATCCAGTACCTAGTTCAGATTAAATCATCCTCCGCCATCGACCTGTGTGGATTTACACTGAGTGATATCTGCATAGGTTACGCAGTTCAGCACGGGGGGTGTCTGGACAATGCCCTATTTACTGTGAGCACAGGATAGGCAATAAAAGCAATCAAACATCTGAATCTATGCCCTGGTCTGGTAACCAAAGCCAACTTTTCCCGTAAAACCTCTCTGCTATAAGGTTTACTCAGGTAGTCATCCATCCCTGCAGCGAGACAACGTTCTCGATCGCCCTCCAGAGCATTGGCTGTCAGTGCGATAATTGGCATGCGTTGTTTGTTTCCCTGGCTTTCTCGTTCACGCCATAAGCAAGTCGCCTCATAACCATCCATCTCAGGCATCTGACAATCCATCAGTACCAGATCATAGTCTGCTTCACTTAACCTTTGCAATGCAACGGCTCCATCCTGGGCCACCGCACAATCCAAACCAAGCTCTTGCAGCATGGCTTCACCGAGTTCCTGATTAACAGGATTGTCCTCCACCAATAGAATCCGGCCTACAAGGGGTGCACTCGTCTTTGGTGGAACCACGGCAGAATCGAGATTGTTGTAGACTTTCTCTGATAAACGGCACTCACCCTCCGACTCCTCCCTATCCAATTGTCTATCGGACCCTATCCTATGGCAGGTAAGTTCAGACAAAAGCTAACAGTGGTTCCAATACCTGGTTCACTCTGCATCACCAGGCGTGAATCCATTAGCTCTATAATACGCTGGGAAATGATCAATCCGAGACCACTTCCTCCATATTTTCTGGTTGTAGAGCTATCGGCTTGAGAAAATGCTCGAAACAACCTGCCCATGGTTTCAGACTCAATACCGATACCACTATCCCTGACCGAAAAACAGATTAAATCGTCTTCAATAACCAGGCTGATCTCTACCCCACCCTGACTGGTGAATTTGATGGCATTACTTACAAGGTTAGTAAGCACCTGTCGTAATCTTACCGGGTCTCCAGAGACGACACGGGGCACTGCAGATGCTATAGAATAGTGCAGCTCTAGGGACTTGCGCTCAGCTTGCACTGCAAACAGATCAACAACCTCCGCAAGCAGATGGTGCAGATCGAGTTCTTCTGACTCAAGTCGTAGCTGTCCCGCTTCTATTTTTGAAAGATCCAGGATGTCATTGATTAGAATAAGTAAGGATCTGGCTGAACTACGGGCAGTTTTTAAATAACGTCGCTTTTTCTCATCCAATCCACTGTCGGATACAAGCTCCAGCATACCCAACATCCCGTTCATGGGTGTGCGGATTTCATGACTCATGTTGGCTAGAAATTCCGATTTTGCCCGTGCCGCTGATTCTGCCTCATCCCTTGCTTGCTCAAGCTCCTGTGCCCTGACCTCTGCCAGATGAGTATTGGTCATTGCTCCCCAAAACTCCCGATGCCAATATTTCAGTTGAGCCAGCAGATAGGCCAGAAAGGCCAGGGTAGCAAATAGTAGTGCATAACCCTCCATGCTCATTAATGTCGCATTGGCCAATGCTATGGGCAACAGCATGGCTACCAGTGAAACCTTACCAATGACTTGGCGCACACAAAAGCTAGCCATCACACCGGTAGCGATGCCGGCAGAGAAAAACAGCGTTACCATAGCCGGCCAACCGGTTTCATAGAACAACACAAGGGCAGCGACAAAGCTGCCCCAAATGACCGCATTGATCACCACACTGAACGCCAG
>JAHXHU010000090.1 GCA_025656375.1 Candidatus Thiodiazotropha sp. (ex Ustalcina ferruginea)
CTAAAAGCGTTGATCAGATACTGGAAAAAGTGGGGCGAGCCAAGGTTGTATTGCAAAATGGATAATATGTTTAGGACACTACACTAGTTCATGAATTACGAGTCGTACTGCAGAAGCTAACCCCAGCCGATACAAAAGATGGAAAGCAAACAGGTCCACAGTCCGTATTACAACAATTGTTATTCGAAATAGAGCCCCAACTGATCGCTGAACACGAAACAATAAAACTGGAATACAAAGAAATTTCATCCCCACTACAACAGGCCCAATCCTATCTTAAGCAATTAGCTGAAATTTTCTCAGACTTCCCTGCCTATGAACTGCCGAAAGGCGACACGGAGTACAAAAAGATCAGTGCAATGCTGAAAAAAGTCTCATTCAACCTGAGCCGTTTCCGCGCTGCAATCCATCAATATCAGGAGGAGCATGAGATGATGGATCCCTCTGGCTCTTATATGCTCAGCATCCTGGAGCAACTGGTACCGATCAAGTCCCATCTATTGGAGGATCTGCAAACAGCGGAAAGGCTCATCGAGAGCCACTTCAGTCAACAGCAATTATTCATTGAATGGGAGATTCAACAAGCACGCAGACTCTTTGTCTTGATCAGTATAATTGGTGTATTGATTGCCATAGCCACACAAATTGGGGTTTCTCGTGCCATATCCAAGCCTGTTAAACAGATTAAGGATGGCGTAGCCACCTTCTCCAACGGTGATCTCGACTACCGTATACCCGATATTAAACAGCAGGAATTCAAACCCCTGGCAAGGGGTATCAATGATATGGCAGATAATCTGCAACAACGATCCACTGAAATCGAAGCAAATATACAGTTGATAGACAGATCCAACAAAAAACTGGCCCAACTCAATCTGGATTTGGAGAAAAAGGTTGAAGAGCGCACACACGAACTGGTGATCGCCGCGCAAAACGCCGAGCGGGCAAGCAAAGCAAAATCAGAGTTCCTTGCCACGATGAGTCATGAAATACGTACCCCGATGAACTCCATTATCGGTATGACGCACCTCGCCCTACTTGCCAACAACATGGACCCAAAACAGCGGCGATACATGGAAAAGGTACGTCAATCTTCACAATCATTACTGAATATCATCAACGACATCCTCGACTTTTCCCGAATCGAAGCTGGAGACCTCGAACTTGAGCAAATCCCCTTTTCCATCGAATCTATCTTTGATAATCTCAGTAATCTGATTGGTCAAAAGGCAGCAGAAAAGCAGCTGGAGTTCATCTTTGATATCGACCAGCGAATACCCCCGCTGATGTTAGGTGACCCTGTCAAGCTGCAACAGATTCTTGTCAATCTGGGGGGCAACGCAGTCAAATTCACCGCACAGGGTGAAATTATCGTCAAGGCTGAGGTGTTAGAGCAGCACCATGACCAGATTCGACTTGGGTTCTCCGTCACTGATACCGGTATCGGGATCGAAATCGAGCAATTAAATCGTCTTTTCCAAGCCTTTACCCAGGCTGATGGATCGATTACCCGCCGTTATGGTGGTAGTGGCTTAGGCCTGGCGATCTCACAACGATTAGTGAACGCCATGGGTGGTGAGCTTCAAGCCGAAAGCTCCCCCGGGGATGGCAGTCGATTCCATTTTGCAGTGACCCTAACCAAAGATGTATCCGCCAATACTCTCCCGCAAACCCAACCCAACGCACTGTTAGACTTACCTGTTTTAGTGGTTGATGACAATAACAGTGCACGCCAAATACAACAGGAGATGATGGAGTCGATGGGATTCCATACCAAAACCTGTGCCAGCGGTGGCGCAGCACTTATTGAATTACTCAAGGCACAAGCACAAAACAGGCCTTTCGGGATGGTTATACTCGACTGGAAGATGCCTGGTATGGATGGCCTGGAGGTGCTTGAAGCCATTCATAATGAGCCAACGCTGACTCATCGGCCAAAAGTCATCATGCTCACCGCATACGGCGCTAACGACCTCCTGAGTCAATGCCAATCCGTAAAACCTGACCAAGTGCTTACAAAGCCACTCAGCCCATCCACACTACTGGATGGTATCAACCACTTGCAGGATATTGGGAGAAAACTGATCGAGAGCGGCAACCGATCTCTACCTGCCGATCAGGAAGAGCTGCTGAAATTGCGAGGCGCAAGTGTACTGTTGGTAGAAGACAATCCATTGAACCGGGAAGTGGCTTGGGAACTGTTAAAGAATATCGGCCTCAATGTCCAGGTAGCAAAAAATGGAGCAGAAGCACTGAAGACACTGGAAACAGAAACAGTTGATGCGGTCCTGATGGACGTACAGATGCCGGTCATGGATGGTTATACCGCTACTCAGATAATCCGCAGCCAGGAGGAGATGGAACAGGATAGACTACCGATTATCGCAATGACCGCCAATGCCATGTCGAGCGACCGTGAGATGTCTCTGGAAGTGGGAATGAATGATCACATCGCCAAGCCGATTAAAGTGGATGAACTCTACGCTAAACTGATCAAGTATATTCCTGCCGTCCGTAAGACAGCAGTGGATTCACAACATGCAACCGAAGCGGAGCCCCCATCCCTGATCATTGATAGAAAGGTAGGCCTGGTTGTCTGTAATGGCAATGAGGCACTCTACGAACGCATACTGAAACGATTTCTCTCCTCTGAGGCTACTTTTCCTGAGTGCTTTCAAAATGCCTTGGGGGAGGACGACATCACCACTGCCACCCGCCATACCCACTCGCTCAAAAGCTCAGCGGGGAGTATTGGCGCACTCCACCTCCAACAGGCGGCCCAGGAACTGGAAGTGGCTTGTCGTGAACAAGCCGTCAAAGCGCAATTGCTCATTATGCTGCAAGCAGTTGAGCGCTGCCTCATCCCGGTCATAAAAAAACTCAGGAACAGCGAGGATTCATCTACAATCATTGCTACCAATTTGCCAGATAAGAAAATATTGGTGCCATTGCTGGACCAACTGGAAGTATTGCTGCAGAACGATGACACGGCTGTAGTCGATGTCATGGATGCGCTGAGTGAACAGTTGAAAAACTCACCACTTAAGGACGCCTGGATGGGACTGAATATGGCAGTGGAAGATTACGACTTTCAACTGGCACTCACAGAGCTGAAGGACCTCTCTTTCGCTCTGGGTGTCAGTCAAGAGACGACGAATGTCGAGGAAGGAATTGATGAGTCAGCCTGAAAACAAACCCACGATTCTCATTGTGGACGACACCGCCGGTAATATTGAAGTACTCAGCAGCACCCTGCGGCCCAAATACCATGTGCGTGCAGCCAAAAATGGGGTACGGGCATTGGCCATCGCACAGGACACTCCACCACCCGATCTCATTCTACTGGACATCATGATGCCGGAGATGGATGGCTATGAAACCTGCAAACGGTTAAAGGATGATGCCAACACAGCCCATATCCCTGTCATTTTTATTACTGCCCTGTCAGATGAAGGGGATGAGGAGAAGGGACTCGCATTAGGCGCAGTAGACTATATTACCAAACCTTTTAAGCCGGTGCTGGTCCGGGCGCGTGTCCATAATCAGCTTGAACTGAAGCGCCATCGGGATCATCTGGAAATTCTGGTGCATGAACGCACACAGGAGTTAATGTTAACCCAGGAAGCGACAATAGGAGCTATGGGAGCACTGGCGGAATACCGTGATCCGGAAACCGGTGGGCACATCAAGCGTACTCAAAACTATATGAAACTGTTGGCTGAGTCTCTCAAAGATCATACTCGATTCATTGACTACCTCGATAAAGAGACCATCCACCAGCTCTATCTTTCCGCCCCCCTTCACGATATCGGCAAAGTAGGCATCAGCGACAGCATACTCTGTAAACCGGCTAAGCTCACCGACCAGGAATTTGAGAAGATGAAAGAGCACACCCTGTTTGGTCGCGATACTCTATTGGTTGCTGAGGAAAAACTGGGTGGAAACTCTTTCCTCGGGTTTGCCCGAGAGATTGCGGAATCACATCATGAACGTTGGGATGGTAAGGGCTATCCACACGGTATTGCGGGTGAGACAATACCTATCTGCGGTCGTCTGATGGCGGTTGCCGATGTCTACGATGCTCTGATTAGTAAGCGGGTATACAAGCCCCCTTTCCCACATAGCAAGGCGGTAGAAATCATTTTGCAGGGCAAGGGCACTCAGTTTGATCCGGATGTGATTGATGCCTTTCAGGCCTGTTCAGAGCAATTCCTGCAGGTCGCATTAAAATATGCAGATCACCCTGAAGAGATAGCTACCCTCTCTGAGAAAAGCCATGCAACGCAGGATTAGCGAATACAGAGAGGGATCATAGTCTTTAGTTCTCCTCACTGAAGCCGTTAAACCTTGCAGGGTAGCCGGGCCTTCCCAGACATTTTTTATACCAGAGATGAACGTCAATAACAGCAGACAGAAAGATATATACTCTCAACAACTCGATCTGTTGTTCAGGAGTGGCATTCCCGCCAACCTGACAGTGGTTATCATATCAGCTGTTGTGGCGATGATTCTCTGGGACAAGGCACCACCCAATGTTGCAGCGATATGGCTTGTCTACATGATAGCCACAGTCGGTTTTCGTTTACTACTGATCATTTTACGACGTCGAGATATGTGGTTAGCTGCCGATCATCCGAGCTGGATGCATCTCTACACACTAGCCACAGCCATGACCGGTTCCGGTTGGGCGATGCTGCTGCTACCCCTCTACCCACAGGAGATTGTCTATCAAGCCTTTGTCCTTATCGTCATCGCAGGTGTAGTCGCAGCAGGCAGTGGTGTATTAGCGATATTTATGGGCGCTGTCTATGCCTACAGTCTGCCTGCCCCAATCGCTCTCACAGTACGCTATCTGTTTATCGACCTGGATCTCCCTGATGGTTTGCTGCTCGGTGTTTTGGCCTACACCCTGATGATGATGGTTGCTCGCTATACCCACCGATCCCTTGTCGAAAGCCTGGCCTTGAGTTTCGAAAACCTGGATCTGATTAACAAATTACAGAAGGCATCCAATGAGATGGAACGCCTCAACCTGGATCTCAGGCAAGAGATCAGTGAACGATCAAGCATTCAGACAGAGCTGGAGAGACACCGGTATCATCTGGAAGAGCTGGTTGAGGAGAAGACCCGGGAACTTAACCAGGCAAAAGAGACAGCTGAATCGGCCAATCGGGCCAAGTCACAATTCCTGGCCAAGATGTCTCACGAGATCAGGACGCCGATGAACGGTGTTCTAGGGATGACCGAGCTGTTGCTCAATAGCGAACTCGGTCAAACCCAGAAGCGCTATGCAGAGATCATACAGAGCTCCGGAAAATCGTTGCTGGAGCTCATCACTGATCTACTGGATATGTCAAGAATTGAAGCAGGCAAGATGCGTTTGATAGAGAGTGATTTCGACTTATCCGGCCTGATGGACGAACTACACCACCTCTTTCTTTCCCAAGGTGCTTTGAAGGGATTGCATATAGAACACAGTGTCGATGAAAAAATTCCTACTCACATTATCGGTGATAGTGCCCGTGTGCGACAAGTGCTGATCAATCTGATCGGCAATGCAATTAAATTCACAGACCAGGGGTCTGTCATTTTTCGTGCATTACAGATACAACAACCGGCACAGAATGGATGTCGAATCCGATTTGAGATCGAAGATACGGGTCAAGGCATTCCGGTTGGTGAAGACCAATCCATTTTTGATTACTTTTCGCAAGCATCAAATGAGTTTGGTCAAGATAGTAGCGGGCATGGATTGGGTCTGACCATCAGCAAGGAGTTGATTGCCTTGATGGGTGGTGAACTCGGTCTTTCTCAGGGGAGCGGGGGCGGTACACTGTTCTGGTTCGAAATCCCATTCCAATTGACAGATAAAAAGGTCACCACCCACCTTTCAAATGTTGAAACCGATAATAAAAAACCACTGCCTCAATTGGGAGGAAAGGTGTTACTGGCGGAAGATAATCCGATCAATATCGAGCTTGCTACAGCCATGCTTGAGAGTCTTGGCTGCCACTACAGGGTTGCGGAAAACGGCCTGGAAGCCCTTGACCTCTTACAATCAGAGGATTTCGATCTGCTGTTACTCGATTGTGAGATGCCCCTTCTAGACGGTTATCAGACTGCCAGCCGGATTCGTCAATCGGGTAGCCGGGGGTCTCTAACCCCCAGCCCCCACAACACCCTGCATGCGGCTCCGCACAGGGCGTTTCACTTGGAATGGTGAAG
>JAHXHU010000146.1 GCA_025656375.1 Candidatus Thiodiazotropha sp. (ex Ustalcina ferruginea)
CTAAAAGCGTTGATCAGATACTGGAAAAAGTGGGGCGAGCCAAGGTTGTATTGCAAAATGGATAATATGTTTAGGACACTACACTAGATTGACGGCGTACTAGGGCGTATTCTCCTCACAAGGTAAGCTGAGTGTAAACACAGCACCACCCTTCTCACCATTTTTTGCAGTCACTGATCCATGGTGCTTCTCAGCGACCACTTTGACAAAGCTCAAGCCTAAGCCAATCCCTTCTTTTCGAGAACCCTGATTCGATTCCGCCTGGGTAAAAGGAAGAAAAATATCGCTCAGCTGGTCCTGAGGAATACCGGATCCCTCGTCCTCTATCTCACACACCAACCTGGAGCCTGTGACAAAGAGGGTCATAATGATCCTGCTCTGAGGTGGAGAGAACTTGACCGCATTCTCAAGTAGATTGACAAGCGCCCTTTCCAGCAAACCCAAATCACCTTGCAGCCATATTTCGTCCTCTTCAAAATGGCGCAGGAGTTTGATCTGCCTGGTCTTAGCCTGAATATAGACTTCATCCATAGCATTATGTGCCACTTCGACAAAATCGGTATCTGTAAATGAGGTGGTTTCAGCCGCTTCCGCGCGGGCTAATCTCAAAAAATTATCAGCCAGTTTGAGCGAACGACGGGCCAATGGCTCGATCTGTTCTGCCAGTTCCTTTGTACTCCCCATATGCATCTGCTTCGATTGTGTTAACGAAAGCAGTGAGGTAATCGGCGAACGAATATCATGTGATAGAAAATTGAGCATTTTCGCACGCGTCCGCTCAGACCGTTTCAGTGTCCCTATATAGGAGAGATTGACGATCACTCCAGGCATCTCGGCATCCACAACCTCAAGTGATTTCAACTGCACAAACAGTTCTGTATTGGGAGGTCGAATTGCCTCAAACCGAACAGGTTCCTTGTCCAGTAGCACCTTTTTGAAAACAGCCACCCATTGCTCGCCGCCTTGAATCTCCAGTACATTCAGGAGACGGTAGGCATCTTCACCAAGCAGCTCCCTATCCGATTGATGGCCAAGGTAGAATGATGCACGTGGATTGGACATCACCACTCGACCAAGACCATTAATGACCATTAATCCATCATCCATATGACCCACCTCATTGCTGATCAGATTGCGAAAACGCTGTAAGCGGGCATTCGCCTCTTGCATCTGTTGCATGCGTAACTCAACCCGCTCCAGAACACCTCCCTGCCTCGTCTCAGGCTCTAGCGTGAACTGGCGGGCAAAATCATTAGCGACTTGTAAAAGACGTCCTTGCGGCACTTCATTTCTGGGCCAGATCAGCCCCAACTGCCAGTGTGTCTCAGGACGCTCAATCAACGTCCAAAGCTCAGCACCCGACCGCTGCCAATTCCCCGCTACCAGCCCATCCAATGGTAAACCCAGTGCTTCACCACTTTGCAATAACTGTTTTCCACTATTTGCATCATAGAGTACCCACCCTCGAAGTGGCATTAAGCGAGCGAGAAATTGCATAGCCGAGGTCATATCACTCGGCGGCTGCTCTACCGGAAGCAACTGCTGCTCACGCTGCATACGTTCGAGTTGTTCATTCAGATAGCGCACGGCCTGATCGAGCCGTCGCCAACTCCAAAGGGGATAGCTCGACATCAAACCCAGTAATGCAGCTGAGGGGGGAAACCAGAACTCCATTCCACGCAACAGAATCCATGAACACAAGAAAAACAACATGACTAGGGCAAGCGAGACCAAAGGTGCTGCACGAGTGGGGAAGTAGGGATAGAGCACAAATGGCAGAACCACGATCAATGCGCTACCCAGTAAATGGGGAAGATAACCAACCGGTGTTATCACTTCACCACGTCTCAGACTATCCAGAATATTGGCGTTGATCTCCACGCCAGGCATCGGTACCCCATACCCGGAGAGAGGGGTTGGCAAAGCATCACCTATCCCCGTTGCAGTAACACCAACCAACACAATCTTGTCCCGAAACAGGTTCGATAGAAAATCACCTTCAAGTACTTGGCTGTAACTGTAACGGTGGTAGTGGCCTGCTGGACCGTTGAAGGGTATCAGACGATGGGAATGACGGTTAATAGTGTGAATATTAGGGGCTTGCATGCTGATAGGTGCAGAACGCATACCTATTTCATCAGGCGCTAGCCAATTCAACAGTGAAATCATCAAATGGGGCCAGTAGGCCTGTCCCAGCCCTTCATACAGAAACACACCTCGCGCAATGCCATCCGCATCCAAGTCCATATGTACATGCCCCAAACCTGCTGCCACGTTGGAGAGTTCAGGCAATGGCATCGACTCAACCAGCATCCCTCCCTGGCGATGCTCTTCCAGGATGACCGGCATGAAGACACGTTCACTGGCAGCAATCGACTGGATTAACTGGATATCAGATTCTGGATCAATACGATCCGGTTCGGCGAACAATATATCGAATACTATCGCCTTCGCACCCGCTTGTGTAAGGCGATCAACTAACTTCGCATGTACCTGACGTGACCAGGGCCAGCGTCCCAGAGCCTCGAGACTCTTCTCATCAACAGCAACAATAATGATATCGTCTGCAGGGGGCCTGACCATTAAGCCCATCTGTAAGTCATACAGCAGTAAATCCCATCGCCACAGTAATCCGCTTGCAGCTAACAGGCTTGTAAAAAGCAAAAGAATCAATGCACTGCGCGTTCTCTCTGAGAGACCCTTATTCCTAGTGTACCTCGTCATAGATTCTTTACCATTCATCGGGCCAGGAAAGGGTAAGCCGCACCCCGAAGAAAGTGCCCTTGGGATGGAATGCATGCCTCGCAGGGAATGGCACCCCTGCTCTAAAAAGGTTGGGAGAAAAATCTGACACTTTCACCAATGTGCCATACAATACCTGCATTACCTAACGCCAGCCTGGAATGGTGATTTGGTAAATGTTGGATCGGGATCGCTCATCGGTATCAGTAAATAGCGACTCCACGCCAACAAAGTAGCGCCCGGGGGGTAGGGGACTCACCAAAAAATATTGATCCTCAGCAAGTCGCCAAAACAAAACATCCTGTAGTTCGGCATCCCTTGCAAGAAACAGCCGATAGCCCCATGCTTTCGCGACCGAAGTCCAACTGACCGCTATCCCGTAGCTACTGAATTGTGGTTGAAAAAGGGTGGGAGCCGGTAAGATTGTCTGCAACTTCTCCACCGGTGGAGCGATCGGTTCCAGAGTAAAACGGCTGGATGCACTGAATCCTTCAAGCCCTATTTCGTCTATACCTCTAAGTTGCAGTTTGTAGCTACCAGCTGGAAGTCGGGATAGGCCAGCACGATTCACCTGTACTGTCCCACTTGAAACCATGCGTTCAAAACTGTTTATCACCTGATATCGATAGCTTGTCGCACCGGCCAGCACTGGCCACTCAAGGAGCAAACTATCTGCAGTAGATTGAACAGACATTTCCATTAAATCCGGTTTCGGCAGCAATTTACGGGGAGTGGCCGGGGGTTTACCCTGCTCAATCAGGGTCCCCTCCCCCTCCCTAACCTCTACAGTTTCACCATCAGCCGTGATATTGACTATACCTTCGGTAACTTCACTACGGGTCTGGGCACTATCCGAATCAGAAGAGACACGAAAGTCTGTCCCACGAACCACAGTGACTGCAGCCGGTGTGTGTATCTCATATCGGGACTCCGGTTTCTTCAGTGGCATGACCCGGTTTTCAACACGTCCCCGTTGCAATCGAAGACGTGTATCCAACATGCCCATACCATGAAAAGAGGAGAGCGCATCAAACACAACCTCACTATTCTCACCGATCAGTAACAGTGAGTCATCAGCAAACTTCAATGAGACCGCAGAGCCGACACCGGTAATAATCCGATCACCGGCATTGAGCATAGTATCTGCGAGCAACCTGGCGTGCTCATCCTCACCTCTTCGCTGCAGTGTTGCGATGCCGAATACATAGTTGACTATTACACCGGCCAGTACCTCTTTCAACCAATCGATAGGCACGCGAATCTCTGTGCCTACTGGAATTTCCTTATCATTGGCTATGCCGTTGTAAACCTGTAATTGTTCAGGTGTAAAATCAGATTTAAGGAATCGTTCGGCAACAAGCGTCAGATTCTCCCCCTCATGTAAACGATAAGCCCAATCCTCTGACCATGCCGTTGGGGAAACCACTACTGAAACCAGGAGTAGAAAGATAAAGGTGAATATGTTCATCATGCCAATACCCGTCCTGCCATAGTATGAAGATGCATACTTCAATGCATCTACCTGGTCATCGGAAGATGACACGACCATTGATCGCGTGTCGCCGTTCTAAAGACCCATTGCACACTAAATAATGCTGATTATACGGGTGCCCTCACCTATTTGCAGAAAATTCTATTCCGATCATCCAGGTAATCTCTAGCTAACATGAACTATGCCTGTTCCTCCAGTTGTTCCAGTCGGTAGCCTTGATGATAGACAGCCTTTAAACGCCACCCATTTTCAGGTGTCAGGCCAAGCTTGCGACGCAAACGGCTGATATGGGTATCCACAGTACGGGTCATCAAACCAGGACCAAAACCCCAGATACTTTCGAGCAGATGATCTCGTGAAAGCAGACGGCCGATATTGGTGAACAGCATCCAAGCCAGCTGAAATTCCTTTTCTGTCATCTCAACAGGCACCCCGTCCATGGCGAGTGTTTTGTTCTCTTTTTGCAGGGAAAATCCATTGACTTCCAAATGATCACGGCGACCGCTGTGCCGTCTAACCAGGGCCTTGATACGCGCCAACATAACTTCACGATTGACCGGCTTGGCCAGATAGTCATCGGCACCCTTTTCCAACGCTTCGATGATATCTGCCTCGCCGTCCCGGTGGGTAATAAAGAAAACGGGTAGATCCCACTCTCTCTCTCCACGCAACCAGGTAAGCACATCAACACCGCTTTTCCCAGGCAACTCCCAATCCATGATCAACAGGTCATAGGTCTCATGACGCAGCTCACGCATAAAGGCATCAGCATTATCGAAGGCTCTACAGATGTATCCTTCCGCCTCCAGCCACTCCTTCATAACGGCCGACTGCACTTTATCATCTTCCAAATAGGCTATACGCATAGGTCACTCCATCAAGCATGACGCCTAACAGCCTGCCTTAAGGCGAGGATGATCCGACAACTCTATATGGGAGCGCAACCAACCTGTGCCGGGATTCTGATTGTGCAATACCGCACAAACACCAGAATCTCGGAATACGGCAGTCAAATCTCCCTCATTTTCGTTACCAGCCCATATAGAAAGGGAAGTCATACTATCCCATTCATACACAAATAATTGCCCCCATTCTAGGGGGGATTCATCTGGATTTCCCTATGACAGGCAATAAGAAAAAGACAACAGCATACTATTCGCACTGTTGCCTTTTTCACATCCTTAAACAGTCACTTTCACTCTAATTTCAGCTCAACACGACGGTTTTGAGCACGGCCTTCCGCAGTTGAATTATCAGCAACCGGAGAACTCTCTCCCATACCTTTGGTAGTGAAGATCGCTCCGTTGACTCCCTGACTGACTAAGTAATCGGTAACGGCCTTGGCTCGCTTCTCAGACAGGCTCTGGTTATAGTCTGCAGAACCGGTCGAGTCGGTATGACCGGTAACTTCAACTGACTTCACATCAGAACGAGCTTTGAGTTATGCTGCGACATGATCAAGGGTGGCTACATACTCACTACTTATCCGGTCGCTATTGAGCTCAAAGCGGACATCCTGCAGTACAATTTGTTCTGCACAACCGGTTGCATTTACAGTGGCGCCAGCCGGTGTATTCGGGCAGGCGTCCTTACTATCAACCACACCGTCACCATCACTATCCAGTTCACAGCCCATGGCATCGACCTTGGCACCCTGTGGTGTGTCCGGACATTTGTCACTGCCATCAACCACGCCGTCGCCATCGCTATCCAAAGCACAGCCTTTCTCGTCAACTTTGACGCCAGCGGCTGTCCCAGGGCACTGATCTTTACTGTCTACAACACCATCATTACAAGAGAGTCTTTGATCTCGTGATGTCTTTTATGCGTCCCAGGCATAAAAGACACTCGATCTTTGACAGCCTATTCATGCCCCTGCCGTCCTGGTC
>JAHXHU010000212.1 GCA_025656375.1 Candidatus Thiodiazotropha sp. (ex Ustalcina ferruginea)
GTCCGGGGCCATAACAGGTTGTCGAAGATCGAGTCGATTTCGGGGACTTGGAAGTCCCGAAATCCATCATGAGATCAAAGACTCTCTTGAGGTTTTTTTTCAGAGTCATCGTTACTGGCTGCCACGGCGGAAAATGGCAGTAGGCAGATAGCGATGAACGATCGAATGAGTTGCCTTTGCATCTGGCTTGATCCTTAAAAGCTATAGGTGTAACTCAACATGGCGCTGCGTGGCGCGGCGGCTGAGTAGGTCTTGTCGCCACTGGTGCTTTTCTTTACTTCGGTGGCATAGCGCTTGTCGAACAGGTTTTCAACATTCAGCGAGATATAGTGTGGACCCGTGTGATATCCCAACATCAGGTTGGTGACAAACTCGTAGCCTGAGTAGATTTCCGTATTGGCGTTGTCCATGTAATAGCTGCCCCAGCTGTTACTGCGCAGAACTGCTTTGAAACCGGCAGGGTGGCTGTAGCCCAAGGCAAGGCCATATTGCTGTCTTGGGATATAGGGGAGCTGGTTTCCAGATCGATCAACTGGGGTCTGGGTCCGCCCTGTACGTACCAACTCCTCAAAATCGTTGAACGTGTAGTCGCTGTAGGCAAAACTGCCTTCAACCCAGAAGCGTCGATCGAGGTCGTAACGGCCACTCAGCTCGAGACCTTTCTTGAGCGTTTTACCGGCGTTCTGAAACTTGGTAGTCAGGTCTTCGTTGAGTACTGAAACGATCTCATCACTGACTGTAGTACGATAAAGAGCGATATCGAATGACCAGTCCTGGGCGCGTCCTTTTAAACCAACCTCAATATTACGGGCAGTGGCGGCATCCAGTGTCGGGTTACTCTGAATCTCAGACTCGGAGGGAACTTGACCGGACTGGGCTATCACGCCATAAACATTTAGCAGACGAGTGATTTCATAGGTCAGACCCAATTTGGGGGAGAAGAGGTTGAAGGTTTTATCTGTCTTGGTCAGCTCCGGTGTGGAGAAGAAGGTATAGCTGCCTGCACCATAGCTGTATTCGCCATAGGCTGTATTGTCAATATCGAAATGATTTCGGTCATAACGAAATCCGATATCGATGGTTGTTCGCTCATTGGGTTGCAGGGTTTCTTGGACAAAAAAGCCATACAAGGTGTTGGTCGCATCCTCCTCTTCCAATAGCTCTCCCTTTGTATCCGAGTTGGTGTGCAAAATAGTTTCCGGACCCATCGTGTTCCAGGGAGGTGGCGGACTGGTTTCAATATCCCCATAGGTGAATTTCTTCGAGCCATCGGTATCGTCACGGCGTGCCGTCAACCCACCGACCAGTGTGCTGGGCCCCCAAAGTTGGTGTTTGTAGGCCATTTCCAGATCGGTTCCCAATACAGTGGTACCCGGATTATCGTTGATCGCCCCGGTGACCGGATGGTAGTGGTCCCAACGATTGGCATAGATGCGAGGCCTCAGTGTGAGATTATCAATCTCCTGTTCGTAGCGTGAGTTGAAGAACCAGATTGTCGAGTACCGACCACTGTGTTGCCAGGGGCTGCTGCTGGTGTCCTTTTGTTCACCGCTATCTAAATAGCGCTCGAATTCACTCTCATCCATAGAGCCGGGCAGCTGTAGATCCGCTTCGTGATAACTCAGCTCTGATTCCAGGGTGCCACCATTATCAAGCAGGTAGCCATGCTTAAAGGCGAGCTGCTTGGATTCGAATTCGTTCCACTCGCGCCAGTCGTTGTCTGCTTTTCGGTAGGAGGCCGTGAGTGAGAAGGCATGGCTGTCATTCATATTTCCCGCGAGGCGACCATGCAGATTCTCTTGTCCGAATTCCCCGACACCCAGCTTGATGCGGTTGTTGTCTGTATCGAAAACCGATTTGGATATGATCTGGATGGTTCCGCCGGCAGAACCGGCACCAAATAGAGAACCCGGTCCCTTAGTGATCTCGATACGTTCGATATCCTGGGTATCGATAAAGTCAAAGCGGGAAAAACTGTCAGGATCGGTCATCGGTACACCATCCCGGATGACCATGATCTCGCGGACCCCATAGTTGGCCTTTTGACCCGCGCCACGGATGATCAGACGGCTGTCGTAGGCAGAGTTCTTGGAATTGATCAGAACGCCCGGACTGCCTTGAATAGCGTCCTTGATATTGAACATCTTTTCACTTTCGATACGTTCAGAGTCAATGACATCAATGGAACCGGCAACCTCTTGAGTGTGTCGCTCGGTACGTGATGCAGTGACACTGATGACATCATAGTCCTCTTCCAAGGGTTGAATGGCTTCAGTCTCTTCTGCCGAATAGCTGCTGTGTTGCGAGATGAGCAGGAGGGTGATGAGGGTGAGTTTTATATTGTATTTTTTTACCAGGGACTTCATACAACTACATTCCGTGCTATGACATGCATTCGATCGCTTCAGTGCACATCGGGCCTGTCGAATAAAAAAATCTGTACAAAGAGGTCGGTCGGACATGAGGAGGGTAATCAGAAATCGGGAGTACAACGCAGATTGTTATTTTATAAAAACCGATGGGGGTGATTCATTGCCCAACAGTTGCAATCCAAGTTGTATCTCTGATTTGATATTTTGGAACCCATGTTCGATAGACTGCATCTTCCATGGACAGACATCCCTTAAAGGAACGCAAATAACGGACCAAATGCTAAGCCAGTGATTTTTATGGGGTAATTATATGAGACGTGAAAGCGAAATGAGCCAAATCACACGACCTGGGTGATATCGCATAGTCTGGTTGGTCATATACCCGGAACCGCTTCTAAAAAAATGTCGTTGTCAGAAGTGGGTAAAGCTATTGTAGCGATGTCAATGTTTTCAGAACCATCGGGATAAGCATCCAGATCGAATTGTGCTGAATCAGCCAAGTAGACATGATGGCCGTTCATGTGTGCATCGGTGTAGTGCGATTCAAGTGTGGTTTCCCGAATTAACATAGACTGCTGAGGGTTGCTGATTTGAAATAGAGTGATTCTTTTCCGCAGTCGATTCATCCTAAGTCCGACAGGTTCCTAGAGGTCAATCAGCTTGGTGTAACTGATCCACTGCTGTCCGGTCCATGCCTCGAAGGGACGGAAACGGGACTTATAATTCATCTTTTTACAGTCCTCGATCCAGAATCCTGGATAGACCCACTGCAAGCCTAGTTCTCTGGCGTGGTTGATTTGCCACAATAGGGCAAAGATACCGAGACCATCGCGCCCCATTTGAGGATCATAGAAGGTGTACACGGAAGAGGTACCGTTCGGGAGCAGGTCGCTGACTGCTACTGCAACCAGTTTGGCTGCCTTGCGGAATTCGATGAACTGGGTTTTGGCCCAGTCACTAGTGAGAAACTGGGAGTATTGTCCGGGACTGTTACAGGCCATGGCACCGTCAGGATGACGCTGTAACAGATATTGCTTATAAAGTTCATAATGCTCATCGTTGAAGGTTGCAGGACCTGGAACTACCTCATAGGCCAGTAAGTTGCGCTTCCAGATTCGACGCTGACTGCGTGTCGGTTCAAATGCTTCTGTTGGTATGCGCAAAGAGACGCAGCCGTTACAGTGTGGACAGGCTGGCTGGTAGAGATAACAGCCGCTTCGGCGGAAACCACGGTCAATCAGTTGTTGATAGAGATCCGCAGTGACTTTGGCTGTTGGATCGAGAAACAGGTTGCGGGCCTCTCGTCCGGGCAGATAGGAGCAGTCGTGCACCTGACTCATGTAGAGCGCATAGGTCCCCTCCTGCTCAAAACCGGGTGGGTCGTTCAGCATCCTTCACTCTCGGGGTAGATCTTACCTTCGTCAGCCCAACTGCCAGTTCGTCCTTCGAGTCGGGTCCAGCGCTCAAGATCACCACAGAAATCAACCCGTGGTATCTCTTCCGCGCCTAGGCTGGCAAGGTGGGATGTGTAGACTTGGCAGTCGATCATTTTAAACCCCCATTGGATCAGTTTTCTACTGAGATGCAGCAGTGCTATTTTGGAGCTGTCGGCTGTTCGGCTAAACATCGATTCACCAAAAAAGACACCGCCGATGGCTATCCCATAGAGTCCGCCGACCAGTTGTTCCTGCTCCCAAACCTCTACTGAATGGGCCAGTCCCAGCTGATGCTGTTGGTGATAGGCATCGATCATCTCTGGCACAAGCCAAGTGCCTGGAGAATTGTCTCTTGGCTCGGCGCAACCTCTGATTACACCCTCAAAATCGTGATCAAAAGATACTTTATAGACCTTTTTTCTCAGGGTTTTTCTCAAACTGCGACTGGTTTTGATCTTTTCCGGGTATAGAACAGTGCGTGGGTCCGGTGACCACCAGAGGATCGGTTCACCTTCAGTGAACCAGGGAAATATACCCAGCCGGTAGGCTTGAATCAGCCGCTGAGGGGTGAGATCACCTCCCACAGCCAATAACCCGTCCGGTTCTCTCTCGGCAAGGGAGACATCGGGAAAGGGTGTATTAGGGTTATCGTCGAGCAGAAAAATCATCGTTTGCTGTTTTAAAGGGCTTCAATTAATGTTATCAGGCACTTGTTTTAACAACAAAAAATTTGCATCATTCACGGACTGTTAACCCGGCAACCCAATATATTGCATTCAGCTGATGTGTACCTGCCTACAGCAAGGCATCAAAATGCCACTGTAGCACCCCTACAGTCAGTTTTGATAAAGCAGTCTGTAGACAGGTACACATCGGCCTATCTTATTAAAATCTATCGGTTAGGGACTTCAAGCTTGCCCTTGCTCTGCGTTGTGACTCTTGCCAAGGGAATCGCCATTGGCTGCGATCCACGCCCCGAAGGAAGTGCCCTTGGGGTACGCCTTGATCAAGGGCAAGCTTGAAGTCCTGAACGCAATATATTGGGTTGCCGGGTTAATCGTATAAGGGTAATCGCGTATAATTGAATACCAATGCAGTGATCTGCATCATTTTGGTTGTATTACAAAGCGTATATTGGTACGCGACAGGATAGACTAATCGGACAGATAGGGTTTATCGCTTTTGTACCTATCAATCATTCAATACTAATATAAATCAGATTGGAGTGAGGCCTTGCCAGACCCCGTCAGACACTTGCAGATTGGCGATGTATTACAATTGCAGATTGCACCCCCCAGTGACAATATGGATCGGTATGCGGCCACTCTGGTAGGCTTTCTACCCGGACAGAGCCTGGTGATTACCACCCCACGCAAGAATGGAAAGCCGATTATCGTCCGAGACAGGCAGAGTTTTACTGTTCGTATGTTGCAAGGTAGCAACATATTTGGATTCGTATCACGGGTGCTGAATGCCTCATCCAAACCCTATCCACATATTCACCTTGCGTACCCTGCAGATGTCGAGAGTGCTGTTGTACGAAATGCACCACGTGTACCGACTGAGATACAGGCCGTTATCATAAAGCCACAGGGCGCATCCGGAGGAGAGGATCAGCATCCAGTCATTATTACAGATATCAGTAGTACCGGAGCCAGGGTTATCGATCGGCAGAAGTTGGGAGGGGTTGGCTCAGTCATACAGGTATCTCATACCTTATCGGTGTGTGGTGGTGAGGATCAACTCAAGGTCATGGGTGTGATACGTAATATTCGTGAGATTTCTGGACAGGATGGAGTGAGTCGCTATATACATGGATTAGAATTTCGAGGTCTGAATCGCTTTCAGCAGTTGATACTATGCTCCTATGTCCTGGGAAGCATAGCTCATGAGAGAGGCTGAGTTTATAAGTTGCACTACATGAGAGCCTGCAAATGCTCGCGGTATTCGAATAGCCGGATCAGTGCTGCTTTTATACCTGTGTTTCTCTCTTTTATCATCGTGAGATTCAGGTGGAGAGGTTTTAATAGATTATTCATTTCATCTTGAGTTTGTGATCGTATTGCTTGCGAACATACACAAGAATGTTGCGCTTCATTCTCTCTATAAAAATAAAATAAACTGAGACTCTATTTTACTAAATGAACTAGTAATAAAATTGTAATGTATTACGAATTTATTACAGATTATATCACTGCTGTCCCATAAATACTTAACGAGAAAGGCCTGAAAACCCCCTTGTTTTGATACAATGAAATCGCGACAAGTCATTGATCAAC
>JAHXHU010000006.1 GCA_025656375.1 Candidatus Thiodiazotropha sp. (ex Ustalcina ferruginea)
GCGGGACTTCTTCATTGTAGATTCTCCTTTTCGTAATCATAATTGGAAAATTCTACTTTTGAACCCCGTTATTTTTTGGGGGGATTACCCAGTCACCTTACAATTAATTCGTGAATTACATGATCTACTTATGACCAACGTTCGCGGTGGAGACCAAACCCCTGGCGCGTTTAGAACAACGCAGAATTGGATAGGAAAGAAAGATACCCCTATTGAGCAGGCACGGTTCATTCCCCCAACCCCTTTAATCATGAAGGATGCTCTTGATAATTTACAAAACTACATCGCTCTGGATGATACCGATCCTCTGGTACAACTCGCCATCATCCATGCTCAATTTGAGATAATCCATCCATTTAAAGATGGTAATGGCCGACTAGGACGGATGCTTATTCCATTACTGCTTTATCAAAAAGAAGTTTTACAAAGACCAATGTTCTACCTAAGTGAATACCTAGAAGAATCAGATCAAGAATACCGTGATCGCTTATTAGCAATAACAGATGCTGGTGACTGGCAGGGATGGATTGAGTTTTTTCTCACCGCAATACACAAGCAAGCACTACGTAATACTGAAAAAGCCGAGCAAATCCATATTCTGTATGAAGACATGAAGACGGCATTCGTCGGCATCACACATTCTCAATACGCTGTCACGGCTCTGGATGCTTTTTTTACTCGCCCAATCATGAACAGCAGTGATTTCTTCACACTCAGCAGGATGGAAAATCGTGGCACAGCTAACACTATGCTCCGCAATCTAGTAAATGAAGGAATACTTACCATCATGCGTGAGGGATCAGGAAGACGATCAGCAATTTACGCATTTCCTGCACTGATCAACATCTCTGAAGGACATCGTGTACTCTAATTATCTTGCATTTATTTTAAGGTCTTTTTGTATACGGTGTGGAAACAACAAATTACGTTAACAACTTTATCGCTTGCGTCTTTGCTATGGGATACCTGTACAGTCGAATCGGTATAACCCCTTTTCCTTAAATATTTGGCAACCTCATAGACTCACTTAACCCGGTAAATTCGTCAGAGGTAAAAAAAGCTAAATCGCTAGTGGGTATCTCAGGGGACTCTACGTGTCTTTTTGCCTGTTTACACAGCGCTTACACAGAAAACCCGGCAATGCCGGATCAGCTTGTAAGTTATTGATTTTATGGTAGCAAGGGGCAGATTCGAACTGCCGACCCCAGCATTATGAGTGCTGTGCTCTAACCAACTGAGCTACCTTGCCAGAAGCTGTTGTGAAGGGCGAGGAATATACTGTTGCCTCAACCCGGTGTCAATATCAGACATTGAATCGGAAGTGGATGACATCACCGTCCTTGACGATGTACTCCTTCCCCTCAGAGCGTAGTTTACCGGCTTCGCGGGCACCCTGCTCTCCTTTATAACTGACGAAATCCTCATAGGCTACGACCTCAGCACGTATGAAACCTCGTTCGAAATCTGTATGGATGACACCTGCCGCTTGTGGTGCAGTGGCATTGGCCGAAATCGTCCAGGCCCTGACCTCCTTCTCTCCAGCGGTGAAGTAGGTTTCAAGACCAAGCAGTTTATAGCCAGCGCGTACAACCCGATTCAAGCCTGGCTCTTCCAACCCCATGTCTGCCAGAAACTCTCCTCTCTCGTCTTCGTCCAACTCTACAATCTCAGCTTCGATTGCAGCACAGACCGGCACCACATCCGTCCCCTCTTCAGCCGCCAGCGCAGACAAGGCGTCAAGATAAGGATTGTTTTCAAACCCATCATCCGCGACATTGGCGATATAGAACACCGGCTTGATGGTCAATAGAAACAGATCGCGTAATTCAGCCCTATCGTCTTCGCTGAGCGCCATGCTGCGAGCCTGCTTAGCCGCGTTTAAATGGTCCCTAACGCTTTCCAGCAGAACCTTACGCGCCAGTATCTTCTTGTCGCCTGTCTTGGCCTGTCTGGCCGTCTTATCCAGGGCCTTCTCCACCGATTCCAGATCGGCCAGCCCGAGTTCTGTATTAATGACCTCCACATCACTGGCGGGATCGACCCGACCGGCCACATGGACAACATCATCATCTTCGAAACAACGTACTACTTGGGCAATGGCATCGGTTTCGCGGATATTGGCCAGAAATTTATTGCCCAGGCCCTCGCCTTTAGAGGCGCCGGGAACCAGTCCGGCAATATCGACAAACTGCATACTTGTCGGAATGACGGCCTGGGGATTGACGATAGCGGCGATTACATCCTGGCGGGGGTCCGGCAGAGGCACGACACCGACATTGGGATCAATGGTGCAAAAAGGGTAGTTTTCTGCCGCGATTGTCGCTTTGGTCAAGGCATTGAACAGTGTTGATTTACCGACATTCGGCAGTCCCACGATACCGCATTTGAAACCCATGAAAGACGCCTCTCCGAAAAAAGGGGCAAGCATACCGGAAAGGCGTGCTGATGTGCAGCCCTCCGATCAATTACTCTTTCGAGGGGATGTATATGAATAGCGCCAGCCAGGTTACTGGATGGTGAACAATTTACCGAAATTGGCGATCCTCAACACATCCTGTACTGCCTCGTTTCCATTCCTCAGCACCACGCTATCGGCCTGCTTGACACTGTGTTCGCGAAGCTGCAATAACATGCCCATCGCCGAGCTATCCAGATACTCCGTATTGGTCAGATCGATGACGAAGCCCTTCTCCCCCCTGGGGAAAGCCTTGTAGGCCTGCATGAACTCTTGATGGGTAGAAAAATCAAATCGCCCGGCTATTACAATGGTGACTGTCTTTTCATCATTGGAAACTTCACTGGATATGGACATGGTAACTCCCGGTCACTGTTAGCAGGCTGCCTGGATTGTAACTGTTCAGCGACTTTGCAATGAGGGACTGCTGCTTAGTTACTCTGAATCTAATATCGACAATAATTTGAAAAGCTTTACCCTTCGTACCGCTCAAGTAGCTCACTCGCCAAGTCCTGGAACTCCTTTGCTGATTGACTGCTGGGCTTGTATTCGAAAATAGTTCGTCCGATACCGGGACATTCAGCGATCACAGCCGCCTCTCGTATCTGGGTGTTCAGCAGTTGCTCTGGGAAGTGTTTCCTGAGTTTGCCTTCGACCTCTTTTGCGAGTCTTCTACGGGGGAAACTGCGATTTAACCCGACCCACTGACGAATTGATTTTTCCAGATAGGGCTCGAATTTTTTTATTGTCACCAACATCTTGGCTAATCCATTCAAGGACATGTGATCACCACTCACAGGAATGAGTGCTTCATCGGCAGCAAAGATGGCATTTGCCACCAGTAGACCTGATGAAGGCGGACAATCGAATAAAACAAAGGCCTGATCGTCTATCATCCCCTGCAGTGCCTGCTGCAGAAGACGCGCACGCGAGGCGCGCCCCCGTCATGGAGATATTCGATCTCCTGTAGCCGAGCACCTGCGGGAATAAGTGTCAGCATATCCCTGATACCCAGTTTCACTGAACAGGGATCTGCCCCATTCAACAACACCTGATCAATCCCTTTTGTCGGTGCGCGAAAGATCCCGTAGCTGGATGCCAGTTGTCCTTGTGGATCCAAATCAATGACCGTAACCCTATGGCCGGCCAGCGCCAGCGCATGCCCCAGGTTAGTCGTGATGGTAGTCTTACCTACACCACCTTTTTGATTGATCAGCGCAATTCGCCGCATGGGAGATCCTGTTCGGGGTCCTTCAAGATCCAGCCATCCTCTCAGAAGGAATAGCCATGCAACCGAATATACATGACCAGCACAGTTGAAAACCGAATCTGTCAAATACTCGACATATATCCAGAGGTTCTTGATCTTAAAGGATAATTAGTGCCACTGAAAGACTATCGACCTGAGAAGTCAATTCTTTAGAATCCCTGTCAGGTAGGAGCTGATTAAACAGCAATCAAAGTAAATGGGGCACAAATTGCCTCATATTTCTCAGCCACAGCATGCATCGTCGGGTACACTGGTGCAGCTTTTAGATTGGGCATATCATTATGCTCCATTTTTTTACCGAGCCGGGTCTTGAGTTGGTGTATTTTGGCGGCTTTGAATGTCACAGAATCTATGACACGGTACATTAACGTTACACTTGACGTGGATATAAAAGATTGAAGCTCATATCTACTATTCTGCTATCTCTGAGTTCTCTGGGGCTCGTCCATGCTGTCACCTTTGACCTGCCCCCTGAGGGCGACGATATCGTGGGCCAGACATTCAAACTTACAACGCGCTATGAAGAGACCTTCTCAGATATTGCTCGCACCTATGACATCGGCTATAGGCAAATGGTCGCAGCCAATCCCGATGTGGATGCATGGCTACCCGGTGAGGGCTCGGAAGTGGTTATGCCACAGCAGTATATCCTCCCTCCCGGGCCTCGCAAGGGAGTGATCATAAACCTGGCTGAGCTGCGACTTTACTACTTCCCAGATGACCGACCGGTTGTGATCACCTACCCGATTGGTATCGGACGTGAAGGTTGGAGCACCCCAACCGGTGAGACCCGTGTCATCGGCAAGAAAAAGGATCCCAGCTGGACAGTACCCGAGTCTATCCTCCAGGAACATGAAGATGATGGTAATCCACTGCCACCGGTGATTCTCCCCGGTCCAGACAATCCACTCGGAAATCGTGCCATCTATCTTGGCATGAATGGTTATCTGCTTCACGGCACCAACAAGCCCTATGGTGTCGGAATGCGGGTGAGCCATGGGTGTATTCGCCTCTATCCGGAAAATGTTGAGCGCTTTTTTGAGGAGGTTGAAGTCGGTGTGCAGGTACGGATCATCAACGTACCTTTCAAGGCGGGTTGGTTGAACGACGAGTTGTTTGTTCAGGTACACCCACCATTGCAAGAGTATATTGAGGAGAGAGGGAATAATTACACGGAATTGGTCGATGCTGTCATTGGTAAATTAGGCGAAGATAAACGCAGACCTGACTGGGATCAATTGCACAGCTTCATTAAAGAGAAAACCGGCATCCCCATGCCACTCTATCTATGGCAGGAGAACACTGTCGCTGAAGGCGGTTAGCCTATTATCGTCAACAGCTCTTAGGTTTAACCTAGAATCCACAGTTGAACGTGAGTTTGTGGGAAATCCTGACGTGCCCGGCAAGGCGTCGTTCGCAGTTAATGGCTATTCCCTTAACAAGAATGACAACGCAGCAGGGCACGTCAGGATTTTTTACAAATTCATGTAGCGTTCCGATACTCACTCAATGAGTGCGGGGAAAAGGTACTATGTGATTCTGCATTTCATTCTCTTACGTCAGATATCAGTGGTCAACTGCGGAATCTAGGTTTAAGCAAGCAGCATTAAAAAACCCTGACAAACGAATAGTTTGTCAGGGTTTTAAACCCACAAAGTGGGTTAGCCGTCGATTAAAACCAGCTTACTTAGCCATAGCTTTTTCAGACATACGGCCACAACGCTCATTACAAGCTTCCGCACTATCCTTGGCACTATTGGCAGCTTTCAGTGCAGCGTCAGCTGAACCTTGAGCAGTGGCAGCATCCAGCTGAGCCTCTTTAGCAGCTTTCATGGCAGCGTCAGCGGCTGCCTGTGCATTTGCGATACCTTCTTCCAGACCGCCGTTGGTTGCGCAACCCGCGAACAGCCCAAGACTGAGAATCATAGCGGCAGTTTTCATCATGGTGGTTTTCATAATTTATCTCGATCTCTCTACGATTTTTACATTGTGTGGCAGATGCTACACACCCCTTCTACCTGGTCATTGCTGATACAGAACTTCCCAAATAGACCATAGGCAAACACCGCAAGCGATGACCTATTTGGGACACTCCCTCCGAGCCAAGCGGTAAAACACATCGACACCCCTAGCCCAGGTATAAATTAAGCTAACCCAAGTTAGACAGTGACAGTTGTCCGCTCCCCATCTTGGTCTATCCGCAAGAACCAGACCGAATGAGAAGCAGCATCTGGCACGAAAGCTTGAGCTAAAATCCAAACAAATTCAATGGCGAGTTTCCAACTTTAAGAACTTTTTTGCAATTTTTACCACAACTTCGCGTCGAAATCGGTTATTTATAGT
>JAHXHU010000092.1 GCA_025656375.1 Candidatus Thiodiazotropha sp. (ex Ustalcina ferruginea)
TCTAATAGCTTGAAATCGCTAAGGATGGTGACCTTCCTACAGAGGACTTTCACCTCATTAGTTCATACCCATGCTGGGCGTACACAAAACGGTCGGTGGGTAATCCTGCCACCGACAAGGCACAGACCAACGCACTGGCCCCAGGCACAGGGACTATCCGTCCGTCCCTTTTGACCACCTCCCTTACCAGAGGAAAACCGGGATCGCTGATCAGTGGTGTACCCGCATATGAGACCAATGCGATCGACTGTCCAGCATCCAGGGCGTTTAACAGTGTCTCCAGCTGAGACTGTTCATTGTACTGATGGAGAGATCGCATCGGGGTATCGCATCAGCAACGGCTTGGTATGCCGTGTATCCTCTGCATAAATGCAATCAACCCGCTTCAGCGTATCAACCGCACGCTGTGAAAAATCGTCAAGATTGCCGATTGGTGTGGCAACAACGTAAAGTACACCCTTTGACACAGATGTTCCTGATGTAGAATTGGCTCACCATCCTGCCACAGATAACAAACCATGCAAATCGATCGACGCTTACCTTTCTTAGCCCTATTGCTACTCCTTATTCTGCAGGGTTGTACTACGACAACCAAGGTGACTCCTCCAGAGACCTTTGATCTGGCGGCAGATATCCGATTACAGATTGAATTGATGGTTGAGAGTGGTGATTATGCGGGAGCCGCCGAACTGCTGGAATCATCTGCCAAACAGAGTAACTCGCCGATGCGCGAGTGGCTGATGTTGGAAGCTGCCGAATATTGGCTCAAGGCGGGTGATCAGGCAAAGAGCTTCACTCTGGTAGAGCAACTGCAGCCCTCTGACAGTGATTCTGGCTTCAATCTGAAACTGCGCATGTTGCGTACCGAGATCGCCGTACTGGAAGGTGACATCGAACAGGCCCTCGATCTGATGGAACCTCCGCCAGGTCCTGATGCTCCCCTCGTATTACGCCAGCATTACCATCGAAACATGGCTGAGATCTTTCGCCTTTCGGGGAATCTACTTGAAAGTGCACGAGAGCTCGACGTGCTCGATTTGCTACTTGAAAGCGATATGGAAGCCCGTATGGCCTCACAGCAACTGCTGGTACAGACACTGGCAACCATGACTGACACAGCACTCGCCCTGCTCCAGCCTCAACCACCCGCCACATTGATCGGTTGGATGGAACTGGCCAAGGTCATTAAGTTACAGATCTCAGATCCAACCGAATTGAGTAGCCAATTTGCCACCTGGAGTGACCGTTTCCCGCAACACCCTGCCCTACAGGAGCTACTGGCCAGCTATCTGGAACAGCGCGGCTTAAGCAGTGAGGATCATATCGCCATCCTACTACCCCGTAGCGGACCCTATGCAAAAGTTGCCGCCGCTGTACGGGATGGTTTTATGGCGGCCTGGTATCAACAACCGACTGCGCAGCGGCCAATACTGCAATTCTATGACAGCAGCGAGTTGAAAAACACCCTGCCGATCTATCAGCAGGCGATCCTTCAGGGAGCCAAAATGATTGTCGGCCCCCTCAACAAAGATGCCGTCAAGATGTTGTTGAGCCTTGAACTGCTGGACCATCCTATCCTGGCACTGAACCAGGTTGATGATCCTGACTTGACCCATCCCAATCTATTCCAGTTTGGTCTCGCCCCTGAGGATGAAGCGCATCAGGTCGCTGAACGCGCCTGGCTTGAAGGACACAGAACAGCCCTCATCTTAACGCCCTCCGGACAATGGGGTCAGCGCCTTGCAGAAAGCTTCCGTGATCGCTGGGAGGCATTGGGGGGAGAGGTGATGGAGCAACAGCGCTACAACCCCAAAGAGAACGATTTTTCAGTGCCGATTCGGATGCTCCTGAATATCAACGAGAGTGAGGCACGTATTCATGCACTGAAAAAACTTATGGGGCGTTCACTGGAGCCTGAAACCCGCGCACGAAGGGATGCCGATTTTATCTTCCTCGGCGCACGGGCACAGAAAGGCAGGCAGCTTCGACCCCAACTCAAATTCTTTCATGCAGGCGGTATACCGATTTTATCGACCTCGCATATCTACACCGGTGTAGCCCAGGCAGAAATGGACCGGGATCTGGGCAATATCAGTTTTGTGGATACGCCTTGGTTGTTGGAAGAGAGTCAGGGAGGCCCCCTCTCCCGCAACAATCTTGAGAAACTCATACCGGGTGTAAAGGGGCGATATGCTCGACTGTATGCGATGGGCATCGACAGCTACAATCTATTGACCCAACTGCAACAACTACAGACCCAGCCTGGTCGGTTATTCAGCGGCAAGAGCGGAACACTCTACCTTGACAACAGAAATCGTCTCCACAGGCTACTTGCCTGGGCTGACATGGAGGGGGGATTGGCATCGATCAGTGGCTATGCACCCCGCTTGGCGCAACCCTCCACCGATCTGCAACCTAGTCAATCTGAGAGCCTGCCAATCGAGAGAAAAGGTTTACCTCCGATCACCGATCACGATCTCTCCAGACCGGGTGGACCAAGATGATGGCTGAACACCTGGTGCAGGGCCAGCAGGCTGAACAGCAGGCACTGGACTTTCTGCTCGGCAGAGGTCTGAAACTGCTGGAACGCAATTATCGCTGCAAGGCTGGAGAGATAGACCTGATCATGCGAGAGGCTGATACACTGGTTTTTGTCGAGGTGCGCTATCGACAATCAAATGACTTCGGACGCGCTGTAGAGACAGTCACAGCCAGTAAGCAGCGTAAACTTCTCGCAACGGCAAATCGCTATCTGCAGATGTTAAAAAAAGATGCCGCCTGTCGTTTCGATGTCATCGCACTCAACGGTTCAGGAGCAACCCGAATTGAGTGGATAAAAAACGCCATTCAGAGCGCCTGGTAATCCACCCATTATTAATAGACCTATGTCCAACACAAACCGTATTCAGACGCTCTTCAATCAGAGCATACAGACCAAGATAGATGCCCTGCCATTATTGACTCAGTCAATCTCGGATGCCGCTGAAATGATATTCAGCCGTCTTCTGGAAGGCAACAAGGTGCTGAGTTGTGGCAATGGCGGATCGGCAGGTGATGCCCAACACTTCTCGTCAGAGATGCTTAACCGCTACGAACGCGAACGTCCCGGGCTTCCTGCCATTGCACTGACTACCGATAGCTCGACAGTCACTTCCATTGCCAATGACTATGACTTCTCACAGATCTTTTCCCGGCAGATCGAAGCCCTCGGCCAGCCCAACGATCTGTTACTGGCCATCTCCACTAGTGGTAACTCGAACAATGTTAATAAAGCGATACAGTCGGCCCACGACCGAGAGATGTCAATCGTCGCATTGACTGGCCGAGATGGTGGCAATCTGGTGAAACTCCTAATCACCGGGGATGTCGAAATTCGCGTTCCATCGGATGTCACGGCTCGAATACAAGAGACCCATCTATTAATTATTCACTGTCTATGCGACCTGGTGGATCAACAACTACTTGGAAGCTAATTCTAATTTCAGGGGAAGATCATGCAGATAAAACTTACTTCAGCGTTCACTATCCTAATCTCCACGCTGATACTGCACGGCTGTGCTGCCGCAGTTGTAGGTGGAGCGGCCGCCACAGCATCCATTGCTCACGACCGACGCACAGCAGGGGTCATCGTCGAAGACCAAAGTATTGAGCTGAAAGCCCATGATTTAATGGCCAAGAACCCCAGCTTTAAACAGCAAAGCAGCATCCATGTCACCAGCTACAATATGGTGGCATTGTTGACCGGGCAGGCCGCCAACCAGGCCCTGCGCAGTAAGGCAGAAAAGCTTGTTTCGCGTGTTGAACGGGTACGTCGGGTAGTGAATGAAGTAGAGATCGGCAGTACTTCAACACTGGTCGAGAACAGTCGTGATGCAGCCTTGACCTCAGAGGTCAAAATCAAACTCGCAACAATCAAAATTCCAAACTTCGATCCATTCAGAGTCAAAGTAGTCACTGAACGAGGTACAGTGTTCCTATTGGGCCTGATCACCAAGGCTGAAGCAGACGCCGTCACAGATGTGGTGCGCCATATCAGTGGTGTCCGTCGTGTGGTTCGTGTCTTCGAATATATCTGAGTCTTGAACCGGGAATCCTGCATTGAAGGCCAACCTCAATCACAGCCTGATCAAACAATTCAAAGGCATTGTCGGTTCAAAGGGGTTGTTTACCGATCCTGCAGACTGTCTACCCTATGGCTATGACAACAGCCGCCTTCAGGCTACCCCGGCGGGTGTATTATTCGCCGATGAACACGATCAGATCGTAGCGATTGTTCAACTCTGCCATCAACACCACATTCCCCTGATTAGCCGGGGCAAAGGCACGGGAACCACCGGAGCAACAGTACCGCAGCAGGGGGGGGTCGTTCTCTCCCTGGAGCGCATGAACCGTATCCTTGAGGTCGATGTCGATAATCGACTTGCGCGGGTACAGCCAGGTGTCACCAACAAGGCACTGCAGGAAGCCGTCGGTGCCGAAGGTTTCTTCTGGCCACCCGACCCGACCAGTGCAGCAGTCTGTACCATCGGAGGCAATCTTGCCTATAACTCTGCGGGTCCCCGGGCTGTGAAATATGGCACACCCCGGGAGAACACCCTCGGATTGAAGGCGGTTACCGGCAGTGGTGAGACCATTACTACCGGTGTGAATACCACCAAAGGCGTGGTTGGTTACGATCTCACACGCCTACTGATCGGTTCAGAAGGGACCCTGGCAATCATTACGGAAGCCAAACTGAAGCTCACCCCTCAGGCACAATCCAAACGTACGCTACAAGCCAGTTTCCGTGACATCCATGCTGCAGCCAGAGCTGTCTCAGCCATCATGCGTCAACCGGTAACCCCCTGTGCACTAGAGTTTATGGATGGCGCAGCACTGGAAATGGTAAGAACATTTTCCGATTTACAACTTGACCGGGCTGTTGGCGCCCTGTTGATGATTGAAGTCGACGGTTCAGAACAGAGCATCGATGATGAAGCCGCTACTGTTGCCAAAGCAGCAGATGTGGACGGTCTGCTGGAAATTCATACTGCGGAAACCCAGGAGGAGATTGCACGTCTCTGGAAGACCCGTAAGGCCCTCTCACCCGCATTGCGGAACATCGCTCCGAAGAAGATCAATGAAGATGTGGTCGTACCGGTCTCGCACATGCCTTATCTCATTGAATCACTGCACGAACTCTCCAAAGAAAGCGGTATCACCATAGTTAATTTTGGTCATGCGGGGAATGGCAACATCCATGTCAATCTGTTGCTGAACCCGGATGATCCAAAGCAGCTTGCTGCAGGTGAACATTGCCTGAAATCACTCTTCGAACTGGTTCTGAAGCTAGGCGGGACCCTCTCCGGTGAACATGGTATCGGGGTCACGAAACGACAATTTATTGATCAGGAGATTGACCCTGTTTCATTAAACCTGATGCGTGCTATCAAGCGCCAATTCGATCCGCATCAAATCCTCAATCCAGGAATAGTCTTTCCTGACTAGTGTCAGTATTACTCTGTCAATATCATCTGTTTTTTTCAAATAGTTCCAGATGAGAACGCATCCTGCCTTTCAATTCTCTTCGCACATGGGATATACATCTTTCATAGCAATGGCACTTGACTCGAATGATTGCCGTGAAGTGGCGATTGGTCAGATGCCATTATTAAATCAGTAAAGTGCGACTCCAACAAATTGCTCAGGATAGGCGTTTTTTTAACTATGTGTGCCAGCACAAAACCTAGATGTAAGGAATCATAATGCCTGCCATGAGAATAAAATGCTTATTCCACACCCCTACTACTAACCCCCAAATTATTTGCGGATAAATGGCCTTAAGCAATTCCAGTTACTGCCGATACGATATTCACAAACAGGTATATTCAGCCACATGTATTGCAAACAATGCACACCTGACGACCGATGGGAAACGATTGATATAATTAAACTTTCATTGTGAGGTGCTCCACCTGAATTCCACCTGGTAATCTCCCCATTAATAATGGGACTCAAAAGTAGTCACTGTTAAGCTGTCTGAGCCAGCTTCTGTATCGGGGTGATTCCACCTA
>JAHXHU010000023.1 GCA_025656375.1 Candidatus Thiodiazotropha sp. (ex Ustalcina ferruginea)
ACTGTTATTCGGGGATCCACCAGATCCCGATATTTCACCACTTCAATCCAGGCTGCTATTCTCATGAATATTTATGGGACAGCAGTGATGTCATTTATACCTGTAGGTTTCTTATGATATTCAATGGCTTATTTGAGTTCTCTCTATCCGGTTATTTTGTGCTGACCTTGGTACTCACCCACATCACCATCATCTCGGTAACCGTTTTTCTTCATCGCCACCAGGCCCATAAGGCACTGAAACTACAGCCTATCCTGAGCCATTTTTTTCGTTTCTGGCTGTGGCTGACGACCGGTATGGTCACCCAGGAGTGGGTAGCGATACACCGCAAGCATCATGCAAAGTGCGAAACCGAGGATGATCCTCACAGCCATCAAACCAGAGGATTGAAAAAGGTACTCTGGCAGGGTGCTGAGCTCTATCAGCAGGAGGCGGACAATCATGAAACCCTGGTGCGATATGGTAAAGGTACACCGGACGACTGGATTGAAAACCACCTTTATAAGCGTTTCAACTACCTGGGGATCTCTCTATTGCTGATTACTGAATTTTTATTGTTGGGGTTTGCAGGATTGACGATCTGGGCTATTCAAATGATCTGGATTCCTTTCTGGGCTGCCGGTGTGATCAACGGTGTCGGTCACTACTGGGGCTATCGCAACTTCGAGATTCCCAATGCCGCCACCAATATCGTTCCCTGGGGCATCCTGATTGGTGGTGAGGAGTTACACAATAATCATCACGCTTACGGCAGCTCGGCAAAGCTATCAAACCGTTGGTTTGAATTTGATCTGGGCTGGTTCTATATCAAACTCTTCTCCTTCATTCGTCTTGCCAAAGTGCTCAAGGTTGCACCAAAGCGTGCTTTTGTTGCAGAGCGCCCACAACTCGATCTGGAAGCTATAGCGGCTCTGACAGTGAATCGTCTGCAGTTGTTCAGTGACTATCGTCGTAAAGTATTAGAGCCGGTTTTTCGGAATGAGATACGTCATGCCAAACGCCCCCTGCGTCGTCTCTACCGCAATGCATCGCGCCTGGTGCGTCGCAACAGCATGCTATTGAGTGACGGTGATCGCAAGCAATTAAGTGAAATACTCGACAGCAATACCGTATTGAACAATGTCTATCAATTCAAGGTACGTCTGCAGGAGATCTGGGATCAACAGGCATCCTGTCATGATAAACGACTGGAGGCTTTGATCCAATGGTGCGCTCAGGCCGAAGCAAGTGGCGTAGAGGCACTGCAGGAGTTTGTCTCTTTTGTCAGGTGTTACGGTATGTCACCAATACGTTGATTTATTAAAAGAAACACTCTTTTAATAACGATTGGAGTTCTTGATTAATATGTTTTTTGTCATTCCGGCATTTTATGCGAAAGTAGTTGAGAATTTAGCAACCGATCCCGGTATTGATCCAGCCAATGTGTTGATTACGATAACTGAAAACCATGATATCGACTGGTCATTTCGTGACGGTGTAGCACAGTTTGCAATATAGTCTGGGAGAGGCTATTGCCAGTATTTGTTATCGCTCAACCAGCTCTACACGCCGGTTATTTTTTCGACCTTCCTCAGTACGATTTGATGAGACGGGTGACAGGTAAGCAACACCCCACGATGCTAGACGGTTTGCTTCAATATTATATTGCGATACAAGTTTGTTTTTTACGGAATCTGCTCGTCGCTTTGATAAATCCATGTTGTATTCAAATCCACCTTGGTTGTCTGTATGGCCGACTACAACCAATTTCAGGTCTGGGTTTTGTATTAACAGCTTCGCGATCTCATCAATAGTTGGCTTTGATTCGGGCTTCATGTAGGCCTTGTCAATATCAAAATAGATTCCATATAGGGAAATGCTGCCATGCTGTGAAATCTTGCTTGCCATCTCATTGGAATCAACCACGATTTGATCCCGTTCCATCGGCTTGAGTTCAACGATGCTTATATTCATGAGATGCCCATCATAATTTGAATCGTTGAAATCATAGATGGCAACATAAATATTGCCTGCCGGGCGTAGTAGTTTTGCAACAAGGTACCGCTGGTCCTTATGGAAATCACCAACGAAATTAAAGCCCTTTTCACCTAGGATTCTTTTTCTGAAATAGCGGACATTGTCAGAATCTTTACCACACCCATTGTTACTGCAACTATAAATCTCCTTGAAATTGTTAGACTTCAGTGATTCTCGAAAATTTCTCATCACCTCGAGTGTGGAGCGGTCATTAGGAACATTGTAGAATATTCTTATCACCTTTCCTTCCAGCCTGATTTCATCGCTACTCTCAAGGCCTGAGATCATTCTGAATTCATCAAATTCCTTAAGATTGTACTCAAAGATCTTTGACCCTGCATATCGACCTACAAGAGCATGATCCTTACTACCTTTAACATCACCCTCAGCACCCACAATAAGACAAGGGAATATGGAAAATACAATAAAACCAATTGCGTTGATGATGCTAAGTTTCACTATTGCCTCCATCCATTTGGTATTTTGATTATCTATTGATATCAATTATGTTGAAGTGTGATGATACTTATAGATTAGGTTTTGCACGATCAATAATATCTCTAAAGGCTATATACTCTGGGAGTGTGCCATACATGTATCCATGGTCATGTAAAATACGACTTGATACGAATGCCTCAGCAATAATCTCATTGGAATACTGAATGAGTGTAGATGCTTGCCAGAGAAGTGCCATCTTTTCGACCAGTCGACGTAGTGAGTGCTCACTGTTGTTTTGTGTCGCAAGACCCTGTTTAAGGGTGTCGAGTTCACTGTCAAAGTGTTCAAGATTGTTTTTCGCTTTATCAAGCTCCATTAGAAATACTTCAACCACATTAGGATTCTTTTCAATGGCGCGTCTAACGTCCAGACATTGAATGTTTCCTGAGCCCTCCCAGATCGCATTGATAGGTGACTCCCTATAGAGACGTGCAAGCACATTGTCCTCAACAACTGCAACGCCTCCGACACACTCCATGGCTTCATAGGTGTGCTGGGCAGCACGCTTACAGATCCAGTATTTACCGATGGCTGTACCGATTCGAAATAGTAATTGATCCTCCTCATCGTTATTATCTAATGTATTAGCGAGTTGCATACTGATCGCCAGGGCAGACTCTGCTTCAAGGGCAAGATCAGCTAAGACATTCTGCATAAGCGGCTGTTCATGTAAATTACGACCAAATACGCTGCGTTCACCGGTATGGTGCAATGCTTGTGACGCAGCAAGCCCCATAATCGACGCTGAACCAACCATGCAATCAAAACGTGTCAGTGAGACCATTTCCAATATCGTGCTCACACCATGACCCTCCTCGCCGATCATCCAGGCAAATGCGCCGCGGTATTCAACTTCGGATGAGGCGTTGGATATATTACCCATTTTCTCTTTTATTCGTTGAATGAGCATGGCATTCTTACTACCGTCTGGTCGCCAACGGGGCAGCAAAAAACAAGACAGGCCTAGGTCAGTTTGTGCCAGAACCAGGAATGCATCGCACATCGGTGCAGAACAAAACCATTTGTGACCTATGAGTTCATAAGGCTCTCCAGGGCCTGTACTGGCCAGCGGATAGGCGTATGTGGTGTTAGAACGAACATCCGAGCCTCCTTGCTTCTCAGTCATGGCCATTCCAATGGTTAATCCCTGTTTTTCAAAAAAAGGGATATTTCTCGGATCATATTGATTGGTTGTAATCTTGGGCAACCATTCTTTAGCAATATTAGCCTGAGGTCTAATCACCGGGACTGCAGCAAATGTCATCGTCAGCGGACATCCGCTGCCCGGATCGGCCTGTGTATGTAAATACTCTATGCCTGCCCTGACAACATGGGCACCAGCCCTCTCATCAACCCAGGGTAGAGTGTGATGACCGGCTTCGATTGCAGCACTCATCAACTGGTGGTAAGCCGGGTGATATTTAATAAGATCGATGCGATGGCCAAAGCGATCATGGCTCTGAAATTCAGGTTTGTAGTGATTGGCATCAAAGCCGGCTGTTTGAAGCTCATGGCCTACCCTATGGCCATATTTATGTAACGTTTCTTCACCCCATTCAGGTCTAAATATTTTCTGATAGTGTCGTAAGATGATATTCGAGCTGTAAGCGTTATAGTTGTCCAGGGGTGTTGGTTGATTAAAAACATCATGGGTATCTGACGGTACTGTCTTTTGAGTCATGATCAACCCCCTTCATATTTAATGAATCAATATTTTAAACGCACGATATTGCTATATGAGAATCCATTGTAAATACAATAATTTCACTCATTTGACATTTTATTATCAGAAATGACACGGGGAATTATCCACATACTTTCTAATACGCGGATATGTGAATTGATATACGTGCCTTAAGATCGTTATTTAGTTAAACAAGTGACTGTAAAGAAGAAGTTATTTGTGAGGTACTGGATGCTTATGGCGAATCTTTGTGTACGGTAGATTTACATTATCACTCTTATAACCAGGGTCTCTGACGTCCAGCTTCGATCCATGCCTTAACCCATTCTGGCATGTCCTCACTAAAATCATCGCTATTAAAATCATTGATTACTTCGGTTGCTGTGACTAATCCTTGTTTTGATGTAACGCAAACTTTCATTAATGAGGAAGAACATATTTTGTTTATTTTCTGTTTATTTATTTCATATAAAAAAGGGCTGCATATCTTGCAGCCCTTTTTCACATCGTACCCCCCATAAAATGGGTTAATTTAGCGTACAATCTCTTTCATTGTCATACTCAAAACCATCCTTTACTGACTCGTACGCATCATTCGTTCCAGGGTAAGCGGTGTTGAATGTATCAACAATAGCCGCAGCGGTCTGTCCGTAGTTAACATCCGTAGATGAAGCATTCAGCAAAGCAGCAACAGTATGCCGACCCAATGCTTTCAATTTACCACCGCCATTTTTCAGGACCTCCAACAGGGTCTGGCCAGGGAATGCGTCTTCAAACATGTCACCAAACAGAGTATCCGGACTATACGAGTACCATGAGTCAAAATGATGTCTCTGCTTCCAGTAGCCCGGTGTGCAGCCTTCGCCATTGGCTGTTTCGGTTTCACACAGCGCCGAGCAACCGTCACCATTGTCATTATTGCCATCGTCACATTGTTCACCCGGATTCGGGTTACCGTCGCCACAGAAAGGTTCGATGCCGCATTCTGAAGAACAACCATCACCATCGATATTATTGCCATCATCACAGGCTTCACCAATGTTCAGAATGCCATCACCACAATAGGCTTCGATTGTGCAAGAGGCGGAACAACCATCACCGTTGATGTTATTACCGTCATCGCAGGCCTCACCTTCATCCACCACACCATCGCCACACATGGGTTCGAGCAGACAGGCAGCGGAACAACCATCACCATCAACAGTGTTACCATCATCACACTGCTCTCCAGCTGCAAGATCCGCATATCCGTCTCCGCAACGCACTGCATGAGCAGACCCGCTAGCGAAAAAAGCTGCTGCGAGTAGAGCAGACAGATAAAAACAGGTCTTTTTTTTCATAATGTGTTTCTCCATTATTTGGTTGGTGTTACTGCTTGCTACCTAGTAACAGTGCCGAAACCGATGAGGGATAAAAACAAGATTAAATAAGCATTATTGAGAAAAACAGTGTAGATATTACGTTGTTCATCATTTCTCTGCCCTATGTTGCTCAATACATATAGGCATAATTTGGACCAATACCAAAATAACTTTAATTATTATGTGTTTAATATATACAAAAAAGTAGGTTATTATTTTCTGTAAAAAATTCCGACACTATTTAATGTTAGTAAGTGTGGATTACTGGGGTCGTGAATCATTAGAATTTTAGGTAAAATACAGTCTATTGTTGAATACACATTTTCATGACTAATATCGATTCAATGTCGGCTCCTGTCTTCTGAGTAAATCCTAAAAAAGGGGTCAGTACCGAATGCTACTTAGTTAAGCTTTTTTTGGGTGACCGTATAACCGTATTTCCTCCCTGGCAACCTGACGCGGTTTTGTCAGTAGCGGGAAGG
>JAHXHU010000322.1 GCA_025656375.1 Candidatus Thiodiazotropha sp. (ex Ustalcina ferruginea)
CCGACAAGATCATCGCGTATATGATCGAGCGTGATGAGTGTCAGGGTCCTGTCTACAATCAGAAATGGTATGGCATGAAACCTACCACCCCCATCATCTCCGGCGGCATGAACGCATTGCGCCTGCCAGGCTTCTTCGAGAACCTGGGCCATGGCAACGTCATCAATACCTCTGGTGGCGGTTCTTACGGTCACATCGACAGCCCGGCTGCCGGTGCTATCTCTCTGCGTCAGGCCTACGAGTGCTGGAAAGAGGGTGCCGATCCGATCGAGTACGCCAAAGAGCATCAAGAATTCGCACGTGCCTTCGAGTCCTTCCCGCACGATGCCGATGCCATATTCCCAGGCTGGCGCGAAAAGCTGGGCGTGCACAAATAAGCACACCCTGTAAGTCAACTGGCATTTCAAAGCCCCCGCAAGGGGGCTTTTTTTCTTCAGGAATACAGTGTGGCTGTTTGATGTACCTAAGCCGACCGTTGCCTGCTTTAGGTCATGCCGTTTTACCCACCCTTTTGGTATAAGGGCAAATTAAACGCTTTTTCCGATCTGAATAAAAAACTGTTAATGGAGCGAATATGAGCGCCGAGATCGACCAGTACCTCATCAGTCAGGAGCCCTTCTATCAACCTCAAAGTGATGAGAAAGATCTCTATGAGGCCGCATACGCCGAAAGACTCCCGGTTATGATCAAGGGTCCCACTGGATGTGGTAAATCCCGATTCGTAGAGCATATGGCCTGGCACCTGGGAAAACCCCTGATTACCGTGGCCTGTAACGAAGACATGACCGCTTCTGATCTGGTTGGACGTTACCTGCTTGACGCTGACGGCACACGCTGGCTCGATGGCCCATTGACTGTGGCCGCTCGTATTGGTGCCATCTGCTACCTGGATGAAGTGGTGGAAGCCCGCCAGGACACAACCGTAGTGATCCATCCGCTGACTGACCATCGCCGTACACTGCCCCTCGATAAAAAAGGGGAAGTGATCAGTGCACACGAGGATTTCCAGCTGGTGATCTCCTATAACCCAGGCTACCAAAGCCTGATGAAGGATCTGAAACAATCAACCAAGCAACGCTTTTCCGCCCTCGATTTTGACTATGCACCCACTGACCTGGAAGCCTCAATCGTCTCTAAAGAGACCGGTATTGATAAGGAAAATGCAGCCAAACTGGTCAAAATAGGAGAGACTGCCCGTAATCTGAAGGGACATGGACTGGATGAAGGTATTTCTACCCGTCTGTTGGTCTATGCCGCAAAACTGATTAACCGGGGTATCAAACCAAGAGCTGCCTGCCGTATGGCATTGGTTCGTCCTATTACCGATGACAGCGATATCGTCGCCACGCTGGATCATGCCATTGAGGCAGTATTTGATTGACCATGATTGAGGCAAAACTCACGACCTACCGGGAAAAACTCAGTTGCGGATTCGAGCAGATCGATCCGATATTTCCTGATTGCCTGTCAGGCGCTGAAAATCTGCTCAGTGCAAAAGGCATCGATGAGTTGTTAGAGGGCGCCTCCCTGACCTGCAATATTGGCCGTGGGGTGGAACCGGTCATTGTCTTCCTCGAAGAGATACCCGGGATTGCGGCACGAGTCGGCGAAGAGATCATTCCATTAATCTCGAAAACCGTCTGGAAACTCTCACGCAGCCCGAATGGCAAAGCCATTCTGCCTTTTTTGCAGATGTTGCCAGAAGCCAGCCGAAGACTGGGCAGTGAGACCCTGATGAGTCAGTTCATCGACCTGTTGCTAGACATGATGGAGCGCACCACAGGTTCTATCCACGGCTTTCACACCACCATACCCAGTCCTTCATTACCTGATCTGCTTAAAAAAATGCCCTATCTGTTGAGTCAGCTCTCATTTGAAGGTTTAAGTAAATGGATCGACTATGGGGTACACAACTACCGCACCCATCAGCAACGGCAGATTGATTACTTCAGCCTGCAATCGGCAGACAGTCGCGCCATCATGCAACGGGAGCGCCATGGCACCCTGTTCGCTGACAATGAGCGCAAACTTGACCTCTATTTAAAATCGTTGTGGCGCAATAAAGCCCATTTCGTCCCCTACTCAGAAGGTTTTGACGAACTGCGTAAACCTATGCCCTACTTCGACTCACTGGGGATTCGCATACCCGATGTGTATGACGATATACACGGTATACCCGGTATCAATCGTTACCGTGCACTATTGGCTCATGTGGCGGCCCATCAGAAGTGGACCACCCATGTAGTAGCCGATAACTTCAGTCCCTTTCAGCGTGTTGCGATTGAAACCTTTGAAGATGCACGGGTGGATCTATTGGCAATCCGGGAATATCCAGGCTTGCACCATCTGTTGCTGGCGCTCCACCCCGTACCCGGCGAGGATGACTGTAATCCTGAGAAAGAGTCCTGCATCCGTCACCGTTTGGCGATGTTCTCCTATGCTGCTCTAAACCCGGATCACGGCTATACCAATCCGGATCTTTTGGAGTTCCTGGAGCGCTTCCAGGCTGCCCTTGCGAATGGCCCTTCGAGTACCCGGGAGATGGTCAGCCTTGCGATCTCTTATATAGCCCGCACACGCCGTCAAGCCGACCTATCCCCCAAGGTCTACTTTACCGATACGGAAATCAGTTATCGGGACGACAATCGACATATGTGGATCTTCATTGAAGAGGGTGATGAGGAGGAGATGTTCGATGCAGAGCAGAAACGCAAAAAGTCTGATGAAGAGATTCATGGCCTTCCCCCCCGTCACTATCCAGAGTGGGACTATAAGAGCAAAATCTACAATCCTGACTGGGTCAGCCTCTATGAGAGCCTACATCCATCGGGTAACCCTGACCATATCGATGCCCTGCTGAATAAGCATCAGGCACTTGCCAAACAGCTGAAACGGATGCTGGACCTGCTCAAACCACAACACTATGTACGCATTCGCTACCAGGAAGAGGGCAGTGAACTCGACCTGGACGTGGCAATCCGGTCTCTGATCGAGTACAAAAGCGGCACCCATCCTGACCCCCGCATCAACATGAGCCACCGCAATGATGGTCGGGATATCGCAGTCATGCTGTTGATTGACCTCTCCGAGTCGGTGGATAAGATCCCTGAAGGATGCCAACAATCAATATTGGAACTCAGCCAAGAGGCAGTCTCTCTACTCGGCTGGGCCATCGAACAACTGGGTGACAGCTTTGCGATAGCCGGTTTTTCCTCCAATACCCGTCACGAAGTACGCTATCAACATATCAAGGGATATGGAGAGCAATGGAACGATGAGGTCAAAGGGCGCCTGGCCGCTATGCAGGCAGGCTGGTCAACCCGCATGGGTGCAGCCATTCGCCACTCAACACACTATCTGAGCGCAAGACAAAGTGATAAAAAGCTGTTGCTGATACTCACAGACGGTGAGCCATCCGATATCGATGTCAATGATGATCGCCTGCTGATTGAGGATACCCGGAAGGCCGTTCAAGAGGCAGACCAGGAGGGTATTTATACTTACTGCATTAACCTGGACCCCCATGCCGATGAGTATGTCAAAGATATCTTCGGTAACCAGTTCACCGTTATTGATCGTGTTGAACGACTACCGGAACAGCTGCCGAAACTGTTTATGGCATTGACCAAATAGCTGAATCAGCCAGTGGGTAAGAACGAACACATCCAACGACTCTATTCGACAACTCAGTTGAGTGTCCGCAAAGATGATCTCATCACGATCGATTACAGCCTGATATTGCATGCTTCGTATTGGAACGAATACAGCGTTTAACCCATAACCGACATCGATTGAAACGTGGTGCCGGTATATTCAGGCACTCCCGCTTAACTGCCTTTGGCCTAAAGAATGTCTCACTGATAGATTGGCTGCTCATCAATCATCATCATTCAATGCCGGGTTCCACCCCTTGGCCTTTGCCTTATCCACCGCATCGGTATAGATACGTTGATGTTTTTCAAGCAAATCCGGAGGCAATGCCGAAACCTGATAGCCATACTTGTCCCATTCCAGAGAGACCTTGTCGTAGAGGGTATCTATACCCTGTAAAGTCCAGCCTTCACAGGTTTCGGTTTCAGGAATAATGCCAAATAACCATCCATCACGAATGATATTGCCAGTAGGATTCATTGCTCCAGTTGGATCCTTATCTATCCCTGAATAGCGTTTGGTTTTTTCCATCTCTATCAATCCGCCAAATAGAAAAATCTGTGAGCGATTCTTGTCACTTGTCCGACACCATTACTGCTGATGTCTGTCATATACTAACCTGAACATAGGTACTCGTTTGGATTTAAACACAATCACCACCCACCTATCTCCTTAAAGTGGCAAGGGATTTACGCAGAGTGTTGAACCCGATCAACCTATGTTTAATCACTTATCGCTGATTCTATATATGCATGTATAATCTGTTTTTTTACGTACCGGCATTGTAATAATATCGCATGAAACAAACTGACGATCTTCGAATCAAGGCTATCAAAGAGTTGAGTCCACCGGCTCAAATTCACCAGGAATTACCCATCACCGAAAAGGTTTCGAACACGGTGCATGAAGCCCGTCAACAAATTCACCGAATCCTACACGACGAGGATGACCGGTTATTGGTGATTATCGGACCCTGCTCAGTGCATGACCCTGAAGCTGCTTTTGCGTATGCAAAACGCCTTCAACCGCTACGTGAGTCACTTAAAGATCACCTTGAGCTCGTCATGCGGGTCTATTTTGAAAAGCCTCGCACCACTGTTGGATGGAAGGGCCTGATCAATGATCCAACCCTGGATGACAAATTTGAGATCAATTCAGGACTGCGGCTGGCACGAAAATTACTGCTGGATATCAACGATCTCGGTATTCCGGCCGGTACGGAATACCTCGATTTGATCAGTCCACAATATATTGCCGATCTAATCAGTTGGGGTGCCATCGGTGCCCGCACAACAGAGAGTCAAGCCCATCGCGAACTCGCCTCTGGCCTCTCCTGTCCAGTTGGATTCAAGAATGCCACCAACGGCAGCATGAGGATCGCCTTGGACGCAATACGCTCCTCTTCCCGTCCCCATCACTTTCTATCCGTCACCAAAGAGGGGCGTTCTGCAATCTTTTCAACCCACGGCAATCAGGATTGCCATGTGATTCTCAGAGGTGGCAACCGACCAAATTATGATTCAGAGAGTATCAACATTGCCGCAGAAGAGATGGATAGCAACGGGCTCAAGCCAAGGTTGATGGTCGATTTCAGCCATGCCAACAGCCGTAAACAACATGCACGACAGCTCTTGGTAGGGCGTGATGTGGCCAGCCAAATAGCCCGTGGTGACCAACGCATTATGGGGGCCATGATAGAGAGTTTCCTCACTGAGGGAAGACAGGATCGAGTAGAGGGCAATGCACTGACCTATGGACAGAGCATTACTGATGCCTGTATTAGTTGGGATGACAGTGTACCTTTGCTGGAAACCCTGGCTGAAGCGGTAAAACTGCGGCGCGAGCATGTCAACGCATCTTGATCCCATGAAAATCAATACGCTGGATCAAAATGCAGTATAGGATACGTCACTCGTATCATCTTGAAGGAGCACTAGATGCCCGAAGAAGCAATTGAGCTACTGGTTCTTGGCAACACAACCCCTGAGGTTGAAGCCTATCTGGATGCACTACGCAATAACGGTAATCCGGCACATGCCACTCGCATCGAGCATGATGCAGACTTGCTGGCCACCGATCTCAAGGAGAAAAAGCTGCTCGATCTGCTGATCCTCACTATCGAGAGCGATTCCCTCAGTACGACACAATTATTTGCCCTTATTGGCGCTATTAATCCCATCATCCCGGTGATTGCCGTTGCTGATGAGCCCGATGAAGAAATGCGCCTAGAGCTGATGCAGCAAGGGGTCAAAGATCTTGTCCAGCGTAAGGTGGTGCAGGTTATTCTGCGTGAACATAAACATCTCGGTATCCTGCGACGGTTACAACGGGCTGAACGCCAGCTTGAAGAAGCTGAGGAACGATGCAATGCCCTGACTGAAAGC
>JAHXHU010000079.1 GCA_025656375.1 Candidatus Thiodiazotropha sp. (ex Ustalcina ferruginea)
AACTGTTATTCGGGGATCCACCAGATCCCGATATTTCACCACTTCAATCCAGGCTGCTATTCTCATGAATATTTATGGGACAGCAGTGGTTGAGAGTATATAGCAAATTCAGGCGCGCGCGTTCATAGGCGTAAATCAATGACTCAATTTTGTAACAGGGCGTCACGATCGCGATCCCGGCGTTGACCCTCTCGAGAGTTAGAACGTCTTCTGTCAACAAATCCACCCCATCAATTTTTGCCGCAGACTCATCATAGTGACCGTGGATGAGACCAAGAAGGAGAAAGCGTTGATGACCGCTTGTCGTCTGCTTTAGTTTCCCTCCAATCATTCGGGTTCTGCCTAGGTTCAAGAAAACGGGAGAACCACTGAGGCCGCCGATGGAACGGGCTTCAATGAGGTACGCGTCCATTTCCCCAAACCGCTTAGTCACCACCTTCTCATCCGTTCCGCAGGCCAGATTCCCTATGCGAACGATGGGGAGGTTCCGCTTTTTTCCATGATGATGCCGAAAAAGACCGGTCACAAAAACTTCATCGCCTAGCGCGATCTCTTCTTCAACCATGTGCCTGTCTGTCATACAGAGCACGGAGGGGAGAATCCTATGATCCCAGTCGGATTGAACGCCCATAGCTAAAATTGCTATATCCAGACTCTTATCAGTGGGGTGACAAAACCATGCATCCAACTTGGAAGGGAACCATTCAGCATCGCCATCCTCCTTGTTTATGCGAAACCAGACCTCATTAACGCCTGTTTTTCTTATCCCATCGATGACATGCTCCGCCGTCACCGCATAAACGCGTCCGCCTATGTCGCCGTACCAAAATACGGAACCCGCCAACCGGAAGGAACCCTCCTCCAGCTTGAAACCCAAAAAAGCCACACATTTCCGAATTTTATCTGGGACGATCATTTTCTTCCTCGTCTCCGTCATCCAGTGACACCGTCAGTCCAATTCTACTGCCGTATCGGGGGTTTTCCCTCCATAATTCCCCTCATCTATTCCTTTCTGAATAATGCTCATTAAGCTGTCGAACATATTGTCTATCGTGCTTTCTTTTATACTCTCTCCGCATCCCTCCATGGAACAGGTGTAGATCGTATTTGCTTTCTTGCTAGTCGATTCTATCAACTCAGTCCCATGTGTTTTGCAACATGGAGCAACAATCGAAAACGTCACATGCGAAGTCGAGTCCTTGTTATACCTGATTTTCCAGGTAATGCCCTTAAAGTGTACAAACCTGTTTACACTATATCTGTCGTGAAGGGGGTCATCTTCTCTCTTTTTTATTTCATCTATATATGGCTCGACAGCAACCAAGAGTGACTTGAGTTTCTCGTGTTCAGCCTCGAGTTTCTCTTTTTCGGAGGTTAGGGACTCGTGTTCAGCCCCGAGGGACTCGTGTTCTTGCTTAATGCGAGAGAACTCTCCCTTATATATCCGCTTGAGCCAGCCGTGATATAGCCATGAATAAAGACTGATAATAGCACTATAGAAAATCAAGGCTATTACTACCGCATTGACATGAGACTCAACCATAAAGTATTTGGCCCATTCGATCTCTTGAATATATTCGATCACGCTAATAAGCGCTCCAATAACAAAAACGAAAGATCCACCAATCGCCCATAAGGGCTTTATCTTACGCGCAATTTGATCAATCAGATAAGTTTCGAATTTCTGACTATTCATAGTATTACCTCATACTCGGAATTTGTATCAATTCCTGCATCGCAAAAACCGTGTCTGACCAATTTCTATACAGCGCTCGCACCCTCTTAGTTTTTATATACTTTTTAAGACTCTTTTTAAGGGCGGGGAAATCTTGTAGGATCAAGGGGTTGCGTTATCTAAGCGCGAGAGATTTCGGGTTAAGCGCGAGAGATTTCGGGTTAAGCGCGAGAGATTTCGGGCATCGATCACAGGTTATTCGATGACTTATTCACAAACCGAATAGCGTGCTCGGGTGCCTGTGCAGTAGCTAGGTCTCGGTGGAGGTGGCTTCGGACGTTTGCTCAGGTTCGGCAGCTTGCCGTTCCTCTTCGCTCGGGAAACGAAGCAGGTTGGATATGCTCTTCTCTTTGAACGCAAATACCAGCAGACGCGCCTTGTGGCCTCGCCGCTTGACGTCCCACTTGATCTTAAGGCCGGACTTCGCTCCGAGCTCTTCAACGGCGGGATCGATGACCCACCGCTTCACGTTTTTGAATTGGGAGTATTCGTTTTCCATGCCCAGGCGTTTTTTGAAATCATCGACACCGATAAACAGCTCCCCCGTGCTGCGCCATTGCATCAATTGCTCATAAAGCCGGATCGAATAGGTCTTCTGAAGCGAAGACACCTTCTCGAGCTCGTACGCAGTGAAACAACGCCTCAACTCCGTAAGATGGGGCTTCAAGACCTTGGAAAACCGCAGAACAATCGTGCCTTCCCCCTTAAGATACTCAACAGGACCCGCCACCCAATGCATGACCTGACCCTCAACCTCTAGGGTCCGCTCGTGCAGGTGCTCAGAACCGTGCTGTAACGCCTCGTAGGCGCGCTTGAGCGGCGTCTTAAAGATTCTGGCATAGTCCTCTGCCCTGAGCTCGATCGCGTCAGGAACCGGATCACGGGGGTTCAGCTCGGCAATGCAGGCTAAAAGAATCCGGTGTTCGACAAGATTGAGCTTATAATTGGCATCGATTAACATATTCGACTTACAGACATTTTTTGTGCCTTCCTCTACTATCTGCTTGCGGCACGCTTCATCCTGCTTCTCCCCTGCTTTTTCCGGGGACAACTCATTGAAATCGTCACCCTTTTTCATCGCAAGTTAACCCCGTGTAATAATGGGGGGTTGCTTGTGGGGGCAGGCGCGTGACCTGATGACCCAACGCTATATATTTCAATAGCTTGAGTCTCTATTTTGGCGGAGAGAGAGGGATTCGAACCCTCGATACGCTATTAACGTATACACACTTTCCAGGCGTGCTCCTTCAGCCACTCGGACATCTCTCCTGATTTTGGAGGCGCAAGGTTAAACCAGTTCTTGTCTGGAATCAAATGGCTAGAGATGTCTACTGAATTCGGCAACGACCGCTTCCGCTTCCAGTTCGCGAAACTTTTCAACACTGATGTGGATCAATTTCCCATGGTCACCGGATTCGAAATAGAGATCAGGCTGTTTCAGAAGACTGGCATCTACCAGGGTCTCAATACCATATGGCATGCCGGTAGGTGGCACAGCGCCGGTCTCGCAATCGGCGAAGGCTTGCTGAAGCTCTTCTTCCGATATGAGAAATAGCTGACGTCCCGTGAGTTGGAGCAACTGATCAAGCACTACCTGATGGGTTGCCGGGATGACTGCCAGCAGGTAACTTTCATCGTCCCCAAGCAATACCGACTTGGCCATCCGATCCCCAGGTATGTGAGCTGCTTCCGCTGTGTGTAATGCTGAATCAGTACGGCGATGCTCAATGACTTCAAAATCCACCCCATGGTTTAGCAGATACTCTCTAAGTGTGATTGCAATTGCCACCTCATAACCTCCAATGACCTCTCTTCTGATTAGTAGTATAGTTCGCCGGTCAATACTATTGCGTACCCCCCTACAGAATCTGACCTGGTAATAAAAAATCACCTAACCAATAAATAAGCAACAATGGCAAAAAGAAAGAAGAAGTCCCAATCCATGGCCAAACTGGCCGACCGTCACCATCTCTATGAACTCTCTGTGCAGTGCTCCGAGGCAGAGATCGATTTTGTTGACGATACTTACAAGAAGCTACGGGGTCGACGGGCAAAATTATTAAGGGAAGATTTTTGTGGTACCGCCAATGTCTGTCGTGAATGGGTGCACCGACGCAAAGGCAATCATGCGATAGGGGTAGACCTGGATGCAGAGGTACTCGACTGGGGCGGAAAGTATCAGTTGGGAAGACTCAAATCCTCTCAACAGAAACGGGTTACCCTGTTGGAAGAGAATGTACTTTCAGTAGAGACGGAACCGATGGAGATCATCTCAGCGATGAACTTCAGTTATTGGCTATTCAAGGAAAGAAAGCAATTAAAAAGCTACTTTCAGCGTGTCCATCAGCAATTGGCGGATGACGGTATTCTTTTCATGGATGCCTATGGCGGCTATGACGCCTATAAGGAGATTGAAGAGGAGCGGGAGATTGAGGATGGCGACAGCACCTTCACCTATATTTGGGAACAAGAAAAATATGATCCCATCAGTGGTCATTTGATTTGCCATATCCACTTTGATTTTGAAGATGGGTCTCACCTCAAAAAGGCATTCAGTTATGACTGGCGTCTGTGGAGTCTACCGGAGGTCCATGAATTACTCGAGGAAGTCGGTTTCAGCAAGATCACATTCTACTGGCAAGGATTTGATAAGGATGGTGAACCGGATGGTGTGTTTGTGCCTGTGGCAGAAGGTGAGGCGGACGCGGGCTGGATCTGCTATATCACTGCGGAAAAGTAGCGGTGGTTCACCCAGCGATATACCAATCAGCACGTTAGGGTGGGCAATCAATGTAGGGTGGGCCCCTGCCCCACCAATCACGGCTGAACAAGGTCGAGTAAGCGCTATCAGTATCAGGGTAGCTTAGAAACGCGCACAATATTCCATGATAAAGGCAGCCATACCAGTTACATCATTGAGATCAAGATGAGGCAGGTCGGTGACTGGCACAATCTTGGTATCACTCGCAATTGCGATAACAGAACTATCTTCCGGAAATATCAGGGGTTTTCCTAGTGACGACCGGTGCAGTTCAATCTTGGGGAATGACAGGTGTCTGAAGCCTTCAACCAGTACCAGGTCCACTGTGTCGCAATCCAGCCGTTCTAGTAGCTGCGCAAGCATCGGCTCACGTTCCTCCACTTCATCCACCATCAACGCCCAGTGTCTGGAGCTGGCAAGCAGCAGCCGCCCTGCTCCTGCCTTGCGCAGTTCATAGCTGTCTTTTCCTGGTGTATCGACATCAACCTGGTGATGCGCATGCTTGATCACCCCCAATCTCAATCCAGCATCGCGCAGGTGAGGAATGAGTTGTTTGAGTAAAGTTGTCTTTCCTGTACCACTGTAGGCAGCAAAACCAAGCACAGGGATCGTACTACCGATCATAGTTTCTACAACAGACAGTGAAGCAGCAGGGAATCACCAGCACAGTATGACTCGTTTGAAGTGAGCCAGGCTAAGCTAAGCATCTTCCTGCTTCATACCATGAATCATGATGATCAGGTCGGCGGCATCCCTGCTGATACCCAATTCCGATACCAGCTGTTCAGGTCCTGCACCGGCATGTACCATACGGATCGCGTCGCTGTAGGGAGGTTCTCCCTGTTGATTGCTCTGCTCGATACTCTCTTGCCGCTCTTCCAGGTCGCGACCATGTCGCTCCAGACGATTCACTCGTTTATCGACACCAACGGCACTGGAACAGAGTGCACTGACGGTCTGTTTTAGGGTCTCGATCTCCCGTTGATGCTGTTGCAACTGCTCACGTCGTTGACGATCCACAATGAACTGAACCACCAACAGCACCAGTGATAGTAAAACCAATGGAACCAGGCCAAACCAGAAGAGTGCGGATTCACTACCTTGCATATTTCATCACCTCACAAGATAGACAGCCACTGAAGGAGTAATAGCAGAAAACCTGTAACTGCACGGCCTCGTAGAAAGCTAAGAATGGAATGCTTATTGGTAAGGGACCGAAAAAGCAGAAGATTAATCATCAAGCATACTCATCAATGTGCGGCTTTCCATCATCCTCATCTTTCGCAGGTGTCCTCTTCTGTCGTGGCTTACGCTCATCCGCCGGTTTCGGTCGCTCACGCCGTATCGGCGGTTTACTCGGATTGACCGGAGTAAGTGGATTGAGTGGATTGTGTTCTCCAATTTCAGGCATGCTTAGCATCCTATTCGAAGAATATTCTAATAAGTGAGTCTTCGATCTCGTGATGTCTTTTATGCGTCCCAGGCATAAAAGACACTCGATCTTTGACAACCTATTTGTGCCCCGGCCGTCC